>NZ_JBNHFG010000005.1:0-162010 GCF_059090025.1 Arthrobacter sp. Y3224198 | reverse complement strand
GCGGACGCGGCGACCGGTACCGTGGCGGACGCCCCGGCGGCCATGGGCACTCCGGCCCTCCCATCACCCGCATCCAGCGTGCCTCCCGGCCGCAGGTCATCGCCCAGCTGGACCGCAACGGACTGCTGCCGGCCATCACCTTCATCTTCTCCCGCAACGGCTGCGAAGGAGCCGTGCGGCAGTGCGTGGACTCCGGCCTTTGGCTCACCAACGAAGAAGAGCGGCACGTAATTGCCCGCGTGGTGGATGAGGCCACCCAGGATATTCCCGAAGACGACCTCGAAGTGCTGGGCTTCTGGACCTGGCGGGAAGGCCTGGTGCGCGGGTTCGCCGCCCATCATGCCGGAATGCTGCCGACCTTCAAGGAAGTGGTGGAACGCCTCTTTGCCGCAGGCCTGGTCCGCGCAGTGTTTGCCACGGAAACCCTGGCGCTGGGCATCAACATGCCCGCACGCTCCGTGGTCCTGGAGAAGCTGGACAAGTTCAACGGCGAAGCGCACGTGGACATCACCGCCGGCGAGTACACCCAGCTCACCGGCCGCGCCGGCCGGCGGGGAATCGACGTCGAGGGCCACGCCGTGGTGCTGTGGCAGCCGGGCACCGACCCCGCGGCCGTGGCCGGTCTCGCCTCGCGCCGCACGTACCCCCTGAATTCAAGCTTCCGGCCTACCTACAACATGAGCATCAACCTGATCGCCCAGTTCGGCCGGGAACGCGCCCGCGAGATCCTCGAGTCCTCCTTTGCACAGTTCCAGGCGGACCGCTCCGTGGTTGGCCTCGCCAAGCAGGTCCGGTCCCGCGAAGAGTCCCTGGCCGGCTACGAAAAGGCCATGAGCTGCCATCTGGGCGATTTCAGCGAATACGCCGCCCTCCGCCGCCAGCTCTCCGACCTGGAAGACGCCGCCTCCAAGACCCGCGCCCGGAACAAGCGCAGCTCCGCGGCGTCGTCGTTGGAAAACCTGCGCCCGGGCGACATTGTGCTGATCCCCGGCGGCCGGAACGCCGGCCACGCCGTGGTGCTGGACGTCGACTCCTCCGCCCGCGAGGTCCGGCCCTCCGTGCTGACGGAGGACAAGCAGATCCGCCGGATTGGTGCCGCCGACCTGGACGGCGCCATCGAATCCGTTTCGCACATCCGGATTCCCAAGTCCTTTAACGCCCGCTCGCCCAAGGACCGGCGCGACCTGTCCTCCTCGCTGCGGAACGCCCTGCACGACCACCGGCCGCCGCGGCCGGCCGCCGCACGTGCCAACACCATGCAGACCGCCGGCACCGAGAAGCAGGAGAAGGCCATTGCCGACCTGAGGCGCAAGCTCCGGGCCCATCCCTGCCACGGCTGCAGCGAACGTGAGGACCACGCCCGCTGGGCCGAGCGCTGGTGGAAACTGCGCCGGGAAACCGACAACCTGGTGGGACAGATCCGCGGACGCACCAACACCATCGCCAAGACCTTCGACCGGGTCTGTGATGTCCTCACCCGCTACGGGTATGTCGCTGGCGACGCCTCAGGCTCGGACACCGTAACCCCCGCCGGTCAGAAGCTGCGGCGGATCTACGGCGAAAAGGACCTGCTGGTGGCGCTGTCGCTGGAAAACGGTGCCTTCGATGAGCTCGACGCCGCGGAACTGGCCTGCCTCGCCACGGCCCTGGTGTACCAGGCCAAGCGCGAAGAGCGCGGCCTGCGCCCGAAGATGCCCAGCATCTCACTGGAGGTCGCGGTGGACACGGTCATCCGTCAGTGGTCCGAACTGACCGACCTGGAGGAGGCCTCCCGGCTGCCCCAGACGGGCGAACCCGAACTGGGGCTGGTCTGGCCCATGTACAAATGGGTCAAGGGCAAGCACCTCCAGGTGGCCCTGAATGGCACCGAACTGGCCGCCGGAGACTTTGTCCGCTGGGCCAAGCAGGTCATCGACCTCCTCGACCAGCTGGCCAAGGTGCCGGGCCTGCCTGCGGGCATGTACCGCCGCCTCCGCGACGCCATCGGCCTGGTGCGCCGCGGCGTCGTCGCCTATTCCAACGTGGGCGACTAACCGCCCGCTGATCTTTTCCAACCGTTCCTACAGAAAACAGGTGAGTCCTTGAACGGCAGTCCCATCCAGAGCGCCCGCAACCTGACGCTCTACCGCAACGGCTCGGTCTACAGTGCCGCTGATCCTTTTGCCACCGCCATGCTGGTGGACGGCGACACCGTGGCGTGGGTGGGATCGGAGCAGGCCGCCACCTCCATCCAGGACAGCAAGATGCAGGTGGTGGACCTGCAGGGAGCCCTGGTGGCCCCCGGGTTCGTGGACTCCCACGTGCACACCACCGAGCTGGGCATGTCCCTGGTCACCCTCGACCTGAGTGCCTGTTCCTCCCTGGCAGACCTGCTGGACACGGTCGCCCGGCACGCCGCCGCGACCACCGGCCTGATCCTGGGCTCCGGCTGGGACGAGTCCCGCTGGCCGGAGCGGCGCTTCCCGACCGCCGCCGAACTCGATGCCGCCTCAGGCAACCGGCCCGTGTACCTCTCACGTGCCGACGTACACTGCGCCGCGGTTTCCGGCACCCTCGCCGCGGAGCTGGAGCTGCACGAATATGACGGTTGGGACAACGGCTTTGTTGTCCGGGCCGCCCATGACGCGGCACGCGCCGTGTCACGCAGCGCCGACGCCGCCCAGCGCGGTGTCTTCCAGCTGGCGGCCTTGAAGCATGCCGCATCCCGCGGCGTCGTGGCGGTCGCGGAAATGGCCGCACCGCACATCGCCCCGCCCGAGGACCTGCGCCGGCTGCTCGGCCTGGACGGGCCGCTCAGCGACGACGCACTGCCGCAGGTGCTGCCGTACTGGGGCCAGCTGGTGGAGACCGAGGCCCAGGTTACCGGGCTGACGGAGTTCTTCGAGGGCCGGCTGCTTGGCCTGGCCGGGGACCTGAACATCGACGGCTCCTTCGGCGCCCGCACCGCGGCCCTGCGCGAACCCTACTCCGACCAGCCCGGGACCAGCGGGACCCTCTACCTCACCCCGGAACAGGTGGGACGCCACCTGGAACTGATGACCCGCGGCGGGCTGCAGGGCGGCTTCCACGTCATCGGGGACGCGGGCATGGACACGGCAGTGGCGGGCCTCCGCCTGGCGGCCGAGGCCTTGGCAGACGCCGGCGGCGAAGCTGCCCTGCGCGCCGCACACCACCGGCTCGAACACGCCGAGATGACCGACGACGCCGCGATTGCCGAGCTGCTGCGCTTCGGCATCACGGTCAGCCTCCAGCCGGGCTTCGATGCTGCCTGGGGGGCCGGGGACGGCCTGTACGGGCAGCGGCTGGGCGCACGACGGACGGGCATGAACCGGATGGCGTCGCTGCTTTCCGCGGGAGTTCCCGTGGCCCTGGGCTCGGACACGCCCGTCCTTCCGCTGGATCCCTGGTCCGGCGTGCGGGCCGCCGTGTCGCATTCGAACCCGGGCGAACGGGTCTCCGCCCGGGCGGCCTTCATCGGACACACCCGGGCAGGGTGGCGGGCGGCAGGGGAGAAGAACTTCATGCTCGGCCAGCTTGCCCCCGGCGCCCCGGCGTCCTTCGCCCTGTGGGAGGTCCAGGAACTGATGGTCCAGACCCCGGACGCAAACGTCTCGGCCTGGAGCACCGACCCCCGGGCGGGGACGCCGCTGCTCCCGGCCCTGGACAACGGCGACGAACCGCGCTGCCTGCAGACGGTCCACAACGGCCGGGAGCTGTACCGTGCCCCCGACCTGGCCGCGTAATAAAACGGGCTTTCGAGTGCGGCAGGCAACCCCCTCCTGACCTGCGGAGATACCGAAAAGCTCCTAGTCAGCAGGCTTATTGACAGGCGCGGGCGAGCACGTAGGCTATGACTACTGCAGTCGGGACCGGCCGTTTGGGGGCATGCCGGGCACTGTTTGGGCCGGTTCTGTTTCGGGACCTGTTCCAGCCAGCGGCCCGCGCACTGCCGCCTCGAGCTCCGGCCCCGGACTGCCACGGCTCCGTTCCGCGTGCGCCGGGGCGAGAGCCCTGTGGGCGCCAGGCAACCGGGTCCAGCATTACAGCAATCGGGTGGGTTCAACCGTCAGTAGAAAACAGGCCCGGCCCCGTCCGGTACTGGCCCGAAGACGGCTGGACCCGCCCGATTGTGCCGGCACCGCAGGCACCGGCCGGTGCGACCCGCCCGGCAGCCGGAGCAGGCCGCGCCCGCGCTCCCATATACTAGGTAGTCAGCCGGGGGGAGTATCCCCGTCCCGGCCGCGAACAGCGCGGCGTGCGTCCACGAAAGGCTTACCGAGTGCGTGTCCTGACCATCATCCCTACCTACAACGAGATTGAGTCCCTTCCCAAGACGCTCACGCGCCTGCGGAACGCGGTGCCCGACTCGGATGTACTGATTGCGGACGATAACAGCCCGGACGGCACCGGCGCCTACGCCGATGAGATCGCCGCCAAGGATCCGAAGGTGCACGTACTGCACCGCAAGGGCAAGGAAGGGCTGGGGGCCGCCTACATCGCGGGCTTCCGCTGGGGCCTGGAACGCGGTTACGACGTGCTGGTGGAAATGGACGCCGACGGCTCGCACCGTCCCGAGGAACTGCCGCGCCTGCTGGCAGCCTCCGAAGCCGGAGCCGACCTGGTGATCGGTTCCCGCTGGGTGCAGGGCGGATCGGTAGTGAACTGGCCCAAGCGCCGCAAGCTGCTTTCCCGCGCCGGCAGCACCTACTCGCGGCTGATGCTGGGCATCCCCGTCCGGGACATCACGGCAGGTTACCGCGCGTTCCGGCGCGGCACCCTGGAACAGCTGGACCTGGGCGCCGTGGAGTCGGTGGGCTACGGCTTCCAGGTGGACATGACCTTCCGCGTCGCACGCCTGGGCCTGAAGATCGCCGAAGTCCCCATCACCTTCGTGGAACGTGAATTCGGTGCATCCAAGATGAGCGGCAACATTGTGGTTGAGGCCATGACCAACGTGACCAAGTGGGGACTGTCTGCCCGCTGGAAGAAGCTCACCGGCCGGGGGTAGTCCCGGACATAAAAAAGCAGGGCGGCTGCCGGATGGCAGCTGCCCTGCTTTTTTGTGTGTGCCGGAGGGCTAGGCGCTGGTGCGCTCTCCACGGCGTTCACGCAGGATGGTCAGGCGATCCTGGAGGATCTGCTCGAGTTCCTCGATGCTGCGCCGCTCCAGCAGCATGTCCCAGTGCGTACGCACCGGCTTGTCGTTGCTGGTGTCCGGCTTCTCGCCGTCGACCAGGAGCGCTTCCTTGCCGGTCTTGGAAATCCAGACCGGGGGAATGTCCGCTTCTGCCGCGAAAGTGACGAAAACACGCTCGCCGTCCTCACAGCGGTATTCCACCCGCTGGCGGGGAGCCGGCTCCACGCCGGATTCAGTCTCCATGCTCTGCGCGCCGAGGCGCATACCCCGCAGGCTACGATCGCTCATCTTTTCTCCCTCTTCAATCCGCTGGATCCGCTGGCGGATCCTCTGTTGTGCCGGTGCCGCCAATGCCGGAGGCGGTGTTGGCCGGCAGCGGTGCCGCCGGGCGCTGCCCGCCCCGCCGCCTGTCCCAGTCCGTACAACGCCGACGGCGCTGCACCTGTTCCCGGGGACGCTTCCGTTGTGGTGCCGCGGCTGTTGCCCGGCAAACAGCCAATTATACCGGTAGCAGCGCCCCGCAGGCGAACACGCGGGATCAGGCCCGGCCGGCGGTCTCCGGAGTGCCGGCAGGGCCGGACCCGTTCTGCCCGGGCGTGTTGCCATTGGGGGACTGCTTTTTCGGATCCGGTACGAAGTCGCCCAGTGCGCTTCCCACGCCCTTGAGCGCTTCGCCCAGTTCGCTGGGGATGATCCAGACCTTGTTGGACGTTCCTTCGGCAAGCTTCGGCAACGTCTGCAGGTACTGGTAGGCCAGCAGCTTCTGGTCCGGGTTGCCCTTATGGATCGCGTCAAAGACCTTGGCAATGGCCTGGGCCTCGCCGTCTGCCCGCAGGATGGCCGCCTTCGCGTCACCTTCGGCCGCCAGGATGGCGGCCTGCCGGCGACCTTCCGCCGTGAGGATCTGGGACTGCTTGGAGCCTTCCGCGGTAAGCACGGTGGCCCGGCGTTCCCGCTCGGCGCGCATCTGCTTCTCCATGGAATCCTGGATGGTCAGCGGCGGGGCAATGGTCTTGAGCTCCACACGGGACACCCGGATTCCCCAGCGGCCGGTGGCTTCGTCCAGCACGCCGCGCAGCTGGCCGTTGATCTGGTCGCGGGAGGTCAGTGCCTCTTCCAGGTTCAGCCCGCCCACCACGTTGCGCAGGGTGGTGATGGTCAGCTGCTCCACACCCTGGATGTAGTTGGCAATCTCATAGGTCGCGGCCCGGGCATCGGTGACCTGGAAGTACACCACGGTGTCAATGGAAACCACCAGGCTGTCCTCGGTGATGACCTGCTGCGGGGGGAAGGACACCACCTGTTCGCGCAGGTCCAGCAGCGGCAGGAGCCGGTCCACAAACGGGATCAGGATTGTCAGGCCGGGATTCAGCGTCTTCTGGTACTTGCCCAGGCGTTCAACGACGCCGGCACGCGCCTGCGGGACGATCTTCACTGCCTTGACGAGGATGACCAGTACAAAGATCACCAGCACGGCAAGGACGACTACCAGGACGGATGTTCCGGTACCCATGTTCCCCCTTTGGGTTCAGCAGGGTCCTGCGGACCCCGCGGTTGATCCGGCAGCGGCGCCGCCGGGACGATTGGTTAGCTTGTTTCCCTGCGGCGGGCTTCCGGTGCTGCCTTGCCGGACCCGGGAGCCGGGTCAAGCGTGCCGGTCTCACCGGTGTTCACGGGGGCGGTTTCGACGACGGCGGTCGCGCCCTCGATGCGCGCCACCCTGACCTGCACACCGGCGGGAAGCGGTCCGCCGTCGGCGCTGCGCGCGGACCAGGTGTCCCCGCCGATCTTCACGGTGCCGGCCATGCCGGTCACCGGTTCAAGCGTCAGCGCAGGCCCGCCCACCAGCCGGTCGATGTTCGACAGCTGGTCCTTAGTGCTGTGCTGCAGGTGCCTCAGGGCCAGCGGACGCACCAGGGCGATCATCAGGACGGACACCAGCGCGAAAACCACCACCTGCAGGAAGAGCGGCGCGCCAACGAAGGAGCTGAGCATGGCAGCGAGGGCGCCGACCGAAAGCATCGCGAAAAAGAGATCCAAGGTGAGGGCCTCGACGGCCGCGAAGCCCAGGAAAAGCACCAGCCAGAGGGCCCAGCCGTAACTGAGCATCCATTCGTAGACTTCCTGCATCCGATATCCCCTCATCTTCTCGGACCCGCCACCCGGTTCCTGCCCGGCTACCGCCGCGTCCGGCAGCAGGTGCGCCAACGGCCAGGGCCCCGGCATCCGGGGCGGTCAGCGGGTCTTTTCCTTCATTCTGCCCGAAAACAAGCGGCAGTCCTAGGGATATTTGCGCCGGTTGGGTAACGTTTGGGTGCCTGCGCCTAGCCTGCGCGGAACAGCTGCAGGGTAAATGAGGCCGTGACCGCCAGCGGCAGCTCCAACGCGGCAACGGTCCCGGCCAGCGCCTCCGGATCCAGGTGCCTGGCGGAGGGACCCATCAATGCCACATTGCACAGGTCCGGGGCGGCCAGCTGCATTTCGTAGCTGCAGTGGACGGTCCGCACGGGGGAGAACCCCGGGCCCAGGGCGGCCGTGACGCGCTCTTCCTTTTCACTGCCGATGTCCAGCATCCCGGCGGCGGCACGGATCTGCTGCAGATGCTCCGGCGCGGGCGTGACCACCGCCAGGACTCCGCCCGGCGCCAGCACCCGGCGGAATTCCCCCGGGTTCCGCGGGGCGAACACGTTGAGGATGACGTCCACGGAGGAGTCCGGAAGCGGAAGCCGCCGCCAGACATCCCAGACCAGGGCGACGGTTCCGGGGAGGGCGCGGGCCGCACGGCGCAGCGCGTATTTGGAGATATCCATGGCAACGGCTGCCGCGCGGGGCAACGCCGGCAGGACCTGCCCCAGGTAGTACCCGGTGCCGGCACCGGCGTCGAGCACCGTTGCGGCTCCGGGGGCGGCGCTTGAGACGAGGCGCGCCAGTTCTTCGGCCAGGGGCCGGTAGTGCCCGGCCGCCAGGAAGTCGGTCCGTGCCTGGACCATGGCGGCTGTATCGGCCTGGAACTTGGTGCCGGCACCGGTCAGGAGATTGAAATACCCCTGCTTGGCGGCGTCGTACCGGTGGCCGGACGCGCAGGTCAGGGTGCGGAGCGCGGCGTCGGGCGCCAGGGGGCTGCCGCACACGGGACAGTCCAGTCGCGGCAGGGGAGGCATGACTCCATCCTAAGGCGGCAGTTGGCCTGCACCCGGCCCGAACATTAGGCTTCGACCGTGAAACCATGTGACCTGCCTCTCCTTAATTCCCTCTCCGCCCCCGCAGTACACCCGGACGCGCTGCACTGTGTTGTCTCGGTGACCCGCCCGGACTTTGATGCCGATGCCTATACCGGGCAGCTGTGGCGTGTTCCGCTGACCCCGGGGGCCCGGCCGCGCCGGCTGACGCGCGGCTTCCGGGACACGGCGCCGAAGTACAGTCCGGACGGCAGCGCTTTGGGCTTCCTGCGGGCAGCGCCGGGGGAGACGCCCCAGGTGTACGTGCTGGGGGCGGGCAGCGGCGAGCCGGTACAGCTGACGGATGCCCCGCTGGGTGTCAGCTGGTTCGCCTTCTCACCGGACGGGCGCCGCATGGTCTTCTCCGCGCGTGTTCCGGAGGAGGGACGGTACGGGAGCACCGACGGCGTACCCGCCGCGGCGGAGGACCCGCGCCTGATCACCAGCTTCAAATACCGGATGAACGGAGTGGGCTACACCGCGGACAAACCCGTGCAGGTTTTCCTCCTGACGCTGCCGGACCTCGACGCCGAACCCCATATTGCGCCGCGCGGGCGCAATGGCGCGGCGGATGACGACGGCGGACTGCCCCCGGCAGTGCAGCTGACCACCGCGGCAGGGGACCACCTGCAGCCCGTCTTCAGCGCCGACGGCAACCGGATCCTGTTCACCGCCGACGAAGCCGACGACACCCTCGTGTCCGTGGCGTACAGCATTGCCCTGGACGGTTCGGAACGCACCAGGCTCACCAATCTGGGCGGGGCCGCCACCCTGTCGGTGTCCGACCCGGTGGAGAGCACCAACGGCCATTGGCTGTTCTACCTGGGCCAGGATGTCTCCTCCACCGGCACCGACTTCGTGGCGCGGAACGTTTCCCTTTACGCCGCCCCGGTCGCCGACCCCTCGGCAGTGCAGCGGCTGACGGACCCGGAAACGGTGGACCTGGCCGAAGGCACCGTGGTGCCCCACAACGCGGCCGAGGCCCTGGTCTTCCGCCGCCACCGCGGCACGGGGGAGCTGCTGGCCGTGGACCCGCGCGGGGGAACGGCCACCCTGGTCTCGGGCCCGCAGGTGGTCACGGCTGCGGGTTCCGCGGGCGGCACGGTGGTGGTCACCTACTCCGATCCGCACACCGCCGGGGACCTCGCCGTCGCGGCCGACGGCGGGCTGTCGCCGGTCACCGACTTCTCTGCCGCCCTCCGCCGGGACACCGCCCTCGCACTGCCGGTGGAGGAAACCTATCCCTCCGCGGACGGCTACCCGGTCCACGGCTGGCTGGCGCTGCCCGAGGGCCCCGGCCCGCATCCGGTGCTGCTGAACATCCATGGCGGACCCTTCGCCCAGTACGGATGGGGCTGCTTCGATGAAACCCAGATCTATACGCGTGCCGGCTACGCGGTGCTGATGTGCAATCCGCGCGGCTCCGCCGGGTACGGGCAGGAACACGGCCGCAGCCTCAAGGAAGCCATGGGCAGCCTCGACCTGGCCGACGTGCTGGCCTTCACGGACGGAGCCCTGGCGGCGCACCCCGAACTGGACGCCACGCGGCTGGGCATCATGGGCGGGTCCTACGGCGGCTACCTCACCGCCTGGACCATCGCCCACGACCACCGCTTCACCGCCGCTGTGGTGGAGCGCGGATTCCTGGACCCGCTGTCCTTCACCGGCTCCGCGGACATCGGCTGGTTCTTCAGCGCCGGCTACACGGGCACCGACCCCGGACGGGTGGCGGCGCAGAGCCCGATGGCGCATGTGGACGCCGTGCGCACCCCCACCTTCGTGGTCCATTCCGAGGAGGACCTGCGGTGTCCCGTGGAGCAGGCCCAGCGCTACTACACCGCGCTGAAGCTGCGCGGGGTGCCAACACAGATGCTGCTCTTCCCGGGCGAGAACCACGAGCTTTCACGCAGCGGGACACCGTGGCACCGGCGCCGCAGGTTTGAGCACCTGCTCAACTGGTGGGCGCGCTGGCTGCCCACGCCGCAGAACCCTGCGCCGGAAGAGTCCCGCGAAGCGGTTCCGGCGGACGCCTAGGAGCTCAGAAGCCCAGCACCCGCCGGGCCTCGCCGATATCCGGGGAGGCCCAGCGGCGTGCATATTCGCTGTTGGAACACAGTGAGCGGGTCAGCATCCGGTCCACATAGACGGTGCCGTAGAGGTGGTCCGTCTCGTGCTGGACAATCCGGGCCTGCCAACCGGTGAACCGTTCCATGTGCTGCCGGGACTGTTCATCGGTATAGTCCAGCACCACCGAGGCATGCCGGCGGACCACCCCCTGATAACCCTCAAAGGACAGGCAGCCCTCGAAGAACTCGGCGCTTGTGTCCCCGTCCGCCTCGTAGCGGGGGTTGATGATCGTGAAGAAGGGCAGGGGAGTCCGCTCCCGGACCTCGGCTGCTTCCCCGGCAATGTCGTAGGTGTCTTCCAGCACGGCGATCTGCAGCGGAATCCCCAGTTGCGGCGCAGCCAGTCCCACCCCCGGCGCGGCATGCATGACCCGCCGCATCAGCGCGATGAGTGCCTCCAATTCGGCGGCGTCCAGCTCACCGTCAAAAGGCAGCGCCGCACGGCGCAGGGCGGGGTGGCCCAGTTGGACTATGGGTACAAGCTCCTGCTCCAGCATCGGGAGAACCAGGTCGCGCAGCAGGGCGGTGGATTCAGTTGGCACGGATACATCCTAGTGGCCGCGGGAACCGGGTCCGGTTATTACGCTGTCCCGGCGCCGGGGAAGGGAGTACCCTGCCGGACATCATGACTGAGCAGCAGCCCTACACCGTGCTGGGACGGTACCCGGGATTCGAACTGCGCCACTATCCCCGGCACGTGCTGGCCCAGGTCACGGTCAACGGGGGCTTCGAGGGAGCCGGAAACACCGGGTTCCGGCTGCTGTATGCGTATATCAGCGGTTCCAATACCGCCCGGACCGCGTTGGAGCCGTATCCCGCCGGGGAGATCCGGTTCGCGGAAACCCTGGCCATGACGGCTCCGGTCCTGCTGGAACCCAGTCCGATTGCCGGGGCCTTCACCGTGGCCTTCGTCCTGCCGGCGGACCTGAGCACGCTGACTGCTCCGGTACCGGAGGACCCGGCGGTGAGCATCGTGGCGGTGCCGGGGCAGACCGGTGCGGCGGCGGCATTCTCCGGCAGGTGGAGCGAGGCGAATTACCAGGGCCATTTGGCCGCCCTGCAGGCCGCCGTGCGTGCCCAGGGCTTCAGCACGCTGGGCAATCCCCGGTTCGCCCGGTTTGACCCGCCCTACCGTCCGTGGTTTCTGCGGCGCAACGAAGTGGTCCAGGACGTGGAGGGGCCGGGGGACTAGCCGTACGTGCCTCAGGAGGCCGGGGAGACAAAGCCGTGGGGCAGCAGATCTTCGGCGGGGATGCTCACCGGACCCCCGGCTGCCGGGATGATCACCCGGATGCCGGGATAGTAGTCGGCAAGCACCTGCCGGTCGCGGCCGCAGGGGCTTTGCACCCCGCGCCCGTGGTTGCCCACCGCAACAATGACTGCGGGTTCGGCCGATCCGGCAGCGCGCGCGGCGGCCAGGGCAACAAGCTCCGCACACGGCCCGCCGGTGAAATGGTAGAGGTTGACGCCTGTGTACATGCTGCCGTCGGCCGTACGCACAGCCGCACCCATCGTATGGATACCGTCTTCGTCCGGGCCGGCGTCGGTGGCGGCATCGATGGTGCGCCGGGCCAGGTCCACCAGCTCCCGGTCTTCCGGGGTCAGGGCACGTACGGACGCTGGCTGGGAGATCATCCGTGGAGTCTAATCCGGCAGGGGAGAAGCAACAAAAAACCGGGTTCCACCCAGAGGCGGAACCCGGCTGTGTTACGGGAAGGGCTTAGCCCTCGCAGTCCACGCAGTAGGCTTCGCCGTTCTTTTCGCGCGCAATCTGCGAACGGTGGCGGACGAGGAAGCAGGACATGCAGGTGAACTCGTCTGCCTGGGGGGGAACGACCTTGATGAGCAGTTCCTCGCCGGACAGATCCGCACCGGGAAGGTCAAAACCGTCGATGGCGTCTGACTCTTCGACATCGATGACAGCTGTCATCGCTCCGCCGCGCTGCTGAGCTTTCAGACCCTCGAGGGAGTCTGTGTGCTGGTCTTCTTCCTTGACGCGCGGGGCATCGTAATCGGTAGCCATTGTGTTGTGCTTATCTCCTGATTTTGGGGGGGTTGAAGCGTAGATCATATAGGGCAACGAAAGTCGCTGCACCAAACCGTACAGGCGTGGCGGAGGATCCGTGACGAAATAGGCGGCGAAAGTGACCAACATCCCGTTCCCGTGCGGGCGGCCCGGCGCAGCAGGGAGCCCGGGCCGATACGGGGAACGGCTCCGGACGGCAGCAGGCGCACGGGGGAAGGCGGCGGGGGATCCGGCATGCGGGGCGGTTATGTCAACTTGCGGAACAGCCGCCGGGATCCGACCGGGACGTTATGTCAACTCATTGAAGGATGCCGTGCCCGGCGCCGGAGGACCGGAAATTGCCGGACCAGGTCGGCCGTTTTTCGGGATTCCGAGGCCGGGCCGTCCCTACGGCCCAAGCCCGGGAACTACTGCCGCAGCATGCCAAAATCCTTGGAAGACCGTGCAGAACAGCTCCGGAAGCTGAAAAAGCCGGAAAACGGGGGATTCAGGCATCAAAGCCGCATATATACGGATCCTGGGCGAATATGTGCTCCAGGCCACTTCCGGGCCTCGTAGATAAACGCCGATAATCCACATTATGTCAACTAACGTTGAAGAAGGCATCCCCCGGTGCTCCGGGTGCGGCCCTGCACGCCGTCACGCCGGGTTGCTATAGCCTCATGGGCACAAACAGGTTTTGGAAAGGCAGCCATGGCTCGTCATCACGGACTTACCGCAGCCGTTGGCAGCGCCGTCATGCTTACCGCCGTCATGCTTTCCGTAGCCGGTTGCGGGCACGGCGCCGGATCGGACAGCGGGACCGGCAACGCGTCAGGCAACCCGTCAGGCAACGCCCCGGGCACGTGGACCGTAGACGTGGCCGGAGAACGCAGCGGCCCCTATGAGCAGTGCCTGGATGATCCGGTGATTGACGAGGCATTCCAGTCGGCAGACTATCCGTCGTCGCACCTGGGGATCAGGCTTGCCGCCACCGCAACTGCGGCCGATGCACAGCGCATCGCGGACTGCCTGCAGCGGAACCTGAAATCCGGGACCGTGACGGTCACCGGACCGGCCAGGCCGCAGTGACCTGCTGAGGCGGCCCTCGTCTTGACGCACTCCCCGGACCGCTCCCCTCGCCGCTCCCCTCGGAACTCCCCTGGCGAAACCGGAAGAATTTGCCACCGGAGTGCGGACCGGCACGCGTTGGTGCTTGTAGCCCCTCCGGCCCGTGGCTAGCGTGGAGTGCATGGTTTCGCATGCTGATGATCAGCGGGTGCCTTCTGTGCCCCATAAGGCGTCCTCGGGCGTGCCCTCACAGGGTGTCGTGCTGCAGGGGCACCCCGCCCCGCTCCCCCGGGCCGAAGCATGAGTCCGGGAACGCGCCCGCCCTACCTGCGCTGGGCACCCATCGGTCTTGTCGCCGTCGGCGGCGCGCTGGGTGCGGCCAGCCGCGAGGGACTGTCCCTGGTGATACCGAAACTCGGCGAAGTGCCCATCTCCATCGCCATTATCAACGTGGTGGGCGCGTTCCTGCTGGGCTACCTCTACGAGGCAGTCACCCGGCTGGACAGCGCAGAATCCACCGGCAAGAACCTTAAACTGCTTCTTGGCACCGGTTTCTGCGGCGGCTTCACCACCTACAGCTCACTCGCCACCGACACCGGTGTGCTGTTCAGGGACGGGTTGCCCGGGGTGGCCGTCGCCTACTCGCTTGGCACAGTACTGCTGGGCGCCTGCGCCACGTGGGCAGGTATTGCCGCGGCCGGCGCCAACAATTCCAGGCGGCCGAAAAAGCCCGCACGGGCCACGGGTGAACACCCCGAAACAGAACAGGGACACGCATGACTCCGCTCATCTTCTTGCTTCTGTCCCTGGCCGGCGGTGTCGGCGCTACCGTGCGCTACATCATCGACGCCTTCATCCGCGCCCACCTCAAGACCTCGTTTGCCTGGGCCACCACCATCATCAACGTCTCAGGCTCACTGGTGCTCGGCTTTTTGACCGGCCTCACCCTGGTCCGGATGCTGCCGACGGATCTGAGTATCGTCATCGGCACGGGGTTCCTGGGCGGCTATACCACCTTCAGTACGGCCAGCTACGAGACGGTGCAGCTCATCAAGCAGGGCCGCTACGCGGCATCCTTCATCAGCGGAATCGTGATGCTCGTGCTCGCCGTTGCCGCGGCAGCGTTCGGTCTCTGGATCGGCACGTCCGTTTGAGCAGCCGCTACGGCCGCTTGGCTGCCGGGATGTAGTGTGCAACCACCAGGATCACCCAGGTCGTGAGGATGTACGGCCAGGTGTAGGTGGGCGCGTCGAGACGGTGCATCAACAGTGTCACCACGGCGGTCACCACGGTACCCACCGCGGCCAGTACCCACGAGATGGTGCTGCTCCTGAGGAACACCACGGAGAGGGCAATGGCGGTAAGCACACCCGAATAGCCGCCCAGGCCGTTGCCGGTCTCCGTCAGCCCTTCCCCCAGCGCCAGGGCACAGATACTGCCGATGACGCTGCCCATCACCGCGGCAACGCCAACCTTCCAGCCGGCAATGAACAACCCCAGCAGGATCAGGGCACCGGACCAGACATTATCAACCAGTACGACTTCAGAGACGTTCGTCAGCAGCGACCGGAAAAACGCCAGCGGTGCTGAATCGAAGGTCTCCGACGCCGAGTGCACGCGCAGTGCCTCGGTGCTCAGCAGCACGCCGGTGGCGACAACGCAGAACGGCGCCGTCGTCGTCGGCAATCCGTAGATCTTCAACGGAGTCCTGGTGAACAGCGCGGCAAACAGCCAAATCACCGGGGCGCAAACCGCACCTCCCACCACAGCGATCGGATAGGCCGCCCACTGCCCGCCAATGGCCGAAAACGTGGCTGCCCCGACGAGGGCGCCGCAGAAGCCCTGCAGACCGGCGGTGATGTCCGTTGCCGGGGCGCCGAGCAAACGCCCGGCCACGGTTCCCGCCGCACAACCCAGCACCACCAGGACCGCCATGCGCCAGTCGGCCACCACAAAGGCCGCCAGGATCAGCAGGGCGGTCACCACATTGGTCTGGAAATATATCTGCGAGAAACCGCGTACGCCGCCGCGGATCCAATCGGGACCGCGGCGTGTCCGGGCGGCGGGATTGGCAGCGCTCACGGGGCGCCTCCTTCATGCCTGGGCGGGCTGGTCGGTGTGCTGCCGGCAGACCAGCGCTCCTCGACCTTGCCGAACTTCCAGTACGCCGTTGACGCGAGCCACGCCAGGAGCAGCGTGCCGACAATGATGTATCCGACGTTTTCGAGGTCAAGGCCCGCGATCCAGCCGGTCAGCGGGTCGCTGAGCCCGAGTTTCTCGTTGAGCAGGCCCACCAGCTCAATGCCGCCGATCATCACCGCGATCATGACCGAGAGACCGGTGATGGTGAGGTTGTAGTACACCCTGCGGATCGGATTGATGGTGGCCCAGCCGTAGGCCTTGACCATGATGGCCGAGTCGAGGGTGTCGAAGAGGCTCATGCCCGCGGCAAAGATCAGCGGCAGGCAGAGGATCGCGTACCAGGGCAGCCCCGTTGCCGCACCCGTCCCGGCCAGCACCAGCAGGGCGATCTCGCTTGCCGTGTCGAAGCCGAGCCCGAACAGGAAGCCGACCAGGTACATCTTTCCCGGCCGGTCGATGGACTTCATCATGGGTCCGATGATGCGGCTGATGACCCCGCCGCCTTGCAGGTGCTTCTCGAGCTCGGCTTCATCGAGCTTGCCGTCCCGCGAGGCACGCCAGACTTTGAGCAGCCCCATGAATGCCACGGCGTTGATCAAGCCGATGAGCAGCAGGAAGACGCCGGACACCACGGTGCCGAAAACACCCAGTCCGTTGCGCACCCCGTTGCCGTCATCCGTCAGCCCCACCGCCCAGCTCACGCCGAGTGCCAGCAGTGCTGCCATCAGGAACACGATGGTCGAGTGCCCCAGGGAGAAAAACAGCCCGACGCCGGCAGCCGGCCGCTTCATGTCGACCAGCTTGCGCGTGGTGTTGTCGATGGCCGCAATGTGGTCCGCATCGAACGCATGCCGGATACCCAGGACGTAGGCCACCACGGCAATGCCGACTCCGAACACCGAGGAGCCAAGCTGCAGGTGCAGCGGTTCCACCAGGATGAAGAAGAGCCCGAAGCCCGCGATGTGTATGAGCACTACGGGAATGAACGCCACGGTCACCTGTGCCCGGTACGATCGCTGTCGCAACGCTCGGTTCTGCATCGTCAGCCCTCCAACTCGTCGTTTCCGTCCTACTGGCTCTTGCGGATCACCGGCGCCGCGTTCCCCGTGAGAAGTTCATAAACGACGCCGGCCGCCGCCGTGTTGGCCCGCGCCACCGCAACGGTGTCGTTGCCGACCAGCCGCACCCAGACGCCGGCGTCGCCGGGCAACGTGCTCACCCCGGCGACCACGTCGCCGCCGAAGCCTGCGAGGGCACCCTGAAGGGCGTCGGCCAGCTCGGCCACCGGCACAAGCGGTGTAAACACGTACAGCATGGCGAGCACGTCACGGTCGGCGAGCACCCCCGGCCCGGTCACCCCGCCGGCCTCCGTTCCGGCTGTACCGCCCGGGCACAGCCGCACCCGGTCAAGTGCAACGAGCGTGCCGTCCGGCCGCCGGACTTCCAGGTCGGACGCGTACACCTCGTACTGGTGGCGCTCCCCCCGCGCCAGCCGTCCGGCGTACACCGTTTCGCCCAGCAGCAGCGTTGCGCTCGGGTCCAGCACCACGGAGGTCTGCTGGTAGTAACGCGACTGGGCAAAGGGCACCACAGGCTCGGGCAGGTATTCGACATAGGCGTCCGCACCGACCGTGATGTTCATCAGTGACGTGGCGTAGTCATGCTCCATCCGGTAGACCCGGGTATGCGCCTGGCTGGTCACGTGTGCCGAAGTGCCCGGCCCGAAACTCAGGTCGGTGCGGAGCCGGTCCCCCTGCAGGATGCCCCCGCCCGCCGACATGAGGTAGGTGTAGGGCATATCGCTGCGCAGGGGGGCGAAGTACAACGGATGCATGATCTGCAGCGGCGTCTTCTGGTAGTGCTGCACCAGCTCGGTCCGTCCGCGGTTCCTGGCGAAGCCCAGCTGCAGGATGCCCACTTTTCCCGGACTGCCCACCGGCAGGCCTGGCGGATTTCCGGCATGCCGCCGAACCTCCACGGGCACCTGCGCCGGCTCGTAGAATTCCGGCTCCAGACGGTAGCCGCCGAAGCCGGGGGTTCGGGACGGGGAATCCGGTGCTGCGTCCAGGTCCGTCATCCGACTAGTTCTGCTCCGGTTTTGTTCCAATGGTTCATGATCCGCCCCAGCAGCTCATCCAGTCCCTGTCCCGTCAGCGAATTCGTGAGCACCACAGGCTTGTCCTCACGCACCCGGTGGGCGTCTCTTTCCATCACGTCCAGATCGGTACGCACGTACTGCGCAATATCGATCTTGTTGATCACGAGAATGTCGCTTTCCGTGATTCCCGGGCCGCGCTTGCGCGGCATCTTCTCACCCTCGGCCGTGTCGAGCACAAACACGAACACATCGGCCAGCGACGGAGAGAAGGTCAGCGTGAGGTTGTCGCCGCCCGATTCGTAGATCAGGGTGTCGATATCGGGAAAGCGTTCAAGCATTTCCGCCCCTGCCGCCAGGTTCATGGTCGGATCGTCGCGTACCGCCGTGTGCGGGCACGCTCCGGTCTCCACCCCGGTCACCCGGTCCGGGCTCAGGATCCCGGCGAGTTCCCGCCGCACATGTTCGGCATCTTCCTGGGTGTAGATATCGTTCGTGATCACTGCCGGGGTGCGGCCGGCTGAGATCAGCAGCGGCACCAGTGCCTCTGTCAGTGCGGTCTTCCCGGACCCCACCGGACCGCCGATGCCAATCCTTAGGACGTTCTCACTCATGGTTTCCTCTTTCCGCCGTTATGTCCTGTGCGGTTTCTTTTCTGCCACTGCGGCCGTAACTGCGGCCGCAGTGCTGGTATGCCCTGCCCGCGCGTCAGCTGGCGAACAACCTCGCTTCCGCCCGCTCATGCTGGGCGGACATGATGTCCGCCATCGGCGCGCATCCTCCGATGTCCCCGATGCTGCGGGCCAGCGCGTCAGCCGTCACCTCTTCGATCACGGGACCGGCCCCGTTCAGGATCACCTGCGCGCCCCGGTGGTCAGTCAGCCGCATCCGCAGCCCCGCGCCCACGAAGCTCACGGCAAAGGCGAACAGATCCGACGCCACCGCCGCTTCTGTCCCGACGCCGCTCCAGGCGTATACAACCGCTGTCACCACCGGCTGGCACCCGGGCGAAGTCCGCGCCTTCACCCGGGCCCCGTAGTCGGCCAGGGCATCGCCGCCGAGCACCTCGGCTGCCAGGTCGGCGAGTTGGTGACCGCTGCGCACCGACGCCTTGCGCATTTCCGCGTTGAGCTTGGAGGCGTAGAGCCGCTGGTCGATCTCCTGCACCAGTGGCCAGTCGCCCTCCGCGGCAGCGCGGTGTGCCGTGGCGACGGCGGTGGCGTCACCGGGGCCGACCGAATGCGTGAGCAGGTCCGCCAGCAGCGCCGGCATACCGCCGCGGGCAATAAGCTTCGCCTGGCTGAAGCCTTCCAGCCCGTGTGACAACGTGTAAAAGCCGCTGGGAAAGGCAGAGTCCGAGAACTGCAGGCTCGTGAGCAGCCGGCGTACGTCCGAAATGGCCATGGTTTCCCTTCTAAACCAGGAAGAAGAGCCGTGTCAGGGGCAGTGTCTTCGCCGGAGCGATGGTGGCGAGCACGCCGTCGACCGTCACTTCATAGGTTTCGGGATCCACCTCAATCGTGGGCGTTGCCGTGTTGCGCACCATGTGTTCCTTGCCGATGCTGCGGCACCGGTGCACGGGGAGCACCTGGCTGTCCAGGCCAAGCTTCTCCGGCACACCCTCATCGATGGCGGCCTTGGACATAAAGGTGACCCGGGTGCTTGGCAGGGTCTTGCCTTGCGCGCCGAACATCGGCCGGTAGTACACCGGCTGGGGTGTCGGAAGTGAGGCGTTCGGATCGCCCATCTGCGCCCAGTTAATCAGCCCGCCCTTCACGATCAGGCGGGGCTTGGCAGCAAACGAGTTGATCGGCCAGAGCACGATATCGGCGATCTTGCCGTCCTCAAGCGAACCGATGTAGTCGGAGACTCCCTGGGTGATGGCCGGGTTGATGGTGATTTTTGCGAGGTAGCGCAGCACGCGGAAATTGTCGTTGTCCGCTGCGTCCTGGGGCAGCTTCCCGCGCTCCTCCTTGCAGTGGTGGGCCACCTGGAAGGTGCGGATGAACGACTCCCCGATGCGGCCCATTGCCTGCGAGTCGGAGGCGACCATCGAGATGATGCCCTCGTCATGGAACACCGACTCAGCGGCAATGGTTTCCGCGCGCACGCGGGAGTCTGCAAAGGCCACGTCTTCGGGAATGTCGTGGGAGAGGTGGTGGCAGACCATCACCATGTCCAGCAGCTCATCCACGGTGTTCGCCGTGTAGGGCAGTGTGGGGTTGGTCGACGCCGGCAGGACGTTGGGCTGGCCGGCCACCTTGATGATGTCCGGGGCGTGACCGCCGCCTGCACCCTCGGTGTGGAAGGTGTGGATGGCGCGCCCGTCTATGGCGTCGATCGTGTTTTCGACGTAGCCGGATTCATTCAGGCTGTCCGTGTGCAGCGAGATCTGCACATCGAAGCGGTCGGCGACTTCCAGCGCCATGCTTATGGCTGCGGGAGTTGCACCATAGTCCTCATGGACTTTGAGGCCCGCGGCGCCGGCCTTGATCTGTTCGACAAGGGCGTCCGGCAGCGAACCGTTGCCCTTGCCGAGGAAGCCCATGTTCACGGGCATCGCCTCGGCGGACTCGATCAGGCGCGACAGATTCCAGGCGCCCGGGGTGGTGGTGACGCCGTTGGTACCGTCTGTGGGTCCGGTGCCGCCGCCGAACAGCGTTGTAATGCCGTTCGAGAGCGCCGCCAGCGCCTGTTCCGGCGAGATGTAGTGCACGTGGGAATCGATGCCGCCGGCCGTTGCGATGTGGTGTTCCCCGGCCAGGAGCTCCGTGCCGGGCCCAACCACAAGGCGCGGATCCACCCCCGCCTGGGTCTGCGGATTGCCGGCCTTGCCGATCCCCACGATCTTGCCGTCCCGCACCCCGATGTCGCCCTTCACCACGCCAAGTACCGGGTCCAGGATGACCGCGTTGGTGATCACGAGGTCGAGGACCCCCTGTGCGCCGGTGGCCTGCGGATCGGCCGCCATGCCGTCACGGGCGGTCTTGCCGCCGCCGTAGACGACTTCGTCGCCGTAGTGGCCCTCGCTGTAGTCCTTCTCGATTTCGATCACCAGATTGGTGTCCGCCAGCTGCACCCGGTCGCCCACGGTCGGCCCGAACAGGTCTGTGTACTGCTTGCGCGAGATGATGGCCATTACTTTTCCCCCTTCGGGGTACTGTTCGCTGTGTCGTTGCCGGTATGCGGGGTTGGCTTGCCGTCCTGGTACCTGAACTCCTTCAGCCGGCCCATCGCCTTGATCTTCGTCGCCTCGGAGTCCAACCCGCCGTCCACCAGGTTGTTGAAGCCGTACACGTGCCGGCTGCCGGCATAGGCCGTAAGGGTGACTTCCTTGGTGTCGCCGGCCTCAAACCGGATGCCGGTTCCAGCTGGGAGATCCAGGTGCATGCCGTACGCCTTCTCGCGCTCGAAAAGCAGCGCCTTGTTCACTTCGAAGAAGTGATAGTGCGAACCGACCTGCACGGCGCGGTCCCCGGTGTTGCTTACCAGCAGAGTGACACTTGGCCTGCCGGCGTTGATTTCGATCTCATTGTCCCTGTGGTCGTACTTCGGGCTGCCTAGCATGATGCTTCCTTCCTCGCGGACAGTGATGCCAGTGCTGTTTCCGGTGCTTCAATGGGTCGCCACGGCCGGCCGGCCATGGGTATGGGGGTGGGTGTGCCCGGCGCCTTGCGACTCCTCGAAGGCATGCGAATGCGCGTAGCCGTGCCCGTGGTCTGCCTGCAGGCCGGCATCAATCCCCGTACGGCCGTGACTCAAGGCGTGCAGGGCGCCGGCAGTGCGCTCGCCGACCACCCGCAGCACCGCCCGGCGGCTCATCAGCGGGCCGTAGAACCGGGCGCCCTCGAAGCCGTCGCTGCCGAACGGCACCGCCGGTTCGCGCTGGAACCCCGCGGGGACAATAACGGCGCTGTCGCTGCCCAGCAGCCGCAGCCTGTGCAGGACGTCCTGCAGATCCGTTTCCTTCCGGGTGACGGCCACCTCAACCACGTTGCCTGCTCCGTGTGTGCGCACCAGGTGCGCGATGCGGTAGAGCTCGGCGTCGTCAAAGGGGTTTGCCGCCGCGGCACTGATCACCAGTGCTGCCTCCGGATCACGCTTGCGGACTTCACCCGCAGCGGTGCGCAGCCAGGCGGTCAGGTGGTCGATGGTTCCAAAGGCGTCAGCGAGCACCAGGCGGTTTCCGGCGCGGTCGGCAAGCCACTTGAGGGTCTTCGCAGTGTCGGCAACGAATGTGGGATTGCGGCCAAACGTCATCGGCACAACGACAACCGGTCCTTCCACGGTCGGCAGGAGCCGCGTGAGGACGTTATGCAGGGGTCGCCCGGACGCGGAAATGGTGATTTCGGGGTCGTCGTCCCGGATGAAGGCGAGGTCGGCGCCGTCGGCGCTTTCGTGGCCACCTGCCAGTACCACCGTCGCGTCCATCGCAGCGGCCACTTTCACCCTAGACGCCGATCGGGTCGTGGCAGGAGACAAGCTTGCTGCCGTCCGGGAAGGTGGCTTCAACCTGGAGCAGGCTCATGCGCTCCCGCACACCGTCCATGCAGTCCTGCTCGGAGACTATCGTCTTGCCCAGTTCCATCACCTCGGCAACCGAACGCCCGTCCCGCGCACCTTCAAGGATTGCCTCGGTAATCAGGGCCGTGGCCTCGGCGACGTTGATTTTTGTACCCCGGTCCCGCCGCCGCCTGGCCAGCTCCGCCACCTGGTACACCATGAGCTTGTCGATTTCGCGTGGAGTGAGATTCATTGTGCCTGCCCGCCATTCACCGTTGTGTTGGGACTGTTCCGCTCCCCCATGGCTTTGACCTGGGCCGGCCCGGCTCCTCCAAGCCCCAGCCACGGCCCACCTTTGTCAGGTTACGCGCGGCCCCAGAGCGTCACCACACCCCGGCTGGAAATACGATCCCGAAGGCGGCGAACAGCGGTTACGGGCGCGTCGACCGGGAACAATGCACCTGCCCCGGCCCTGTTGCGTGCATGCGCGGCTGGTTACCGTGGGAGGAGGACGGGCACTATCCAGGACCAGGCACTACCCAGGACCAGGCACAAGCAGAGGAGCGCAGCCATGGAACCGATTCCCGGCATCAACACTTCAGTCCCGCCCAGCGGCCCGGGCTGCGAGGAATGCACCGAACAGCTCGGGTGGTGGTACCACCTGCGCCGCTGCGCCGAATGCGGGCACATCGGCTGCTGCGACAGTTCCCCGGGGCAGCACGCCACCGCCCACGAGCAGCAGACCGGGCACCCGATCATCCGCAGCTATGAGCCGGGCGAGGACTGGTTCTGGAACTACGCGGATTCGGCTGTCTTTGCCGGCCCCGCGCTCGCTGAGCCGCAGCACCATCCGATCAGCCAGTCCGTCCCCGGGCCCGCCGGCCGGGTGCCGCCGGGCTGGCAGGAACTCCTGCACTGACCGGCGCTCCTTACCGGATCACTACGGGTTTACACTGTAAACATGACTAGAACCTACATCGTCACCGGATCCGCTTCGGGCATCGGAGCAGCCACTGCCAACATCCTGAAGGAGCGCGGCAACAACGTCATTGGCGTTGACCTGCGCAATGCCGACGTCGAGGCCGACCTCAGCACTCCCGAGGGCCGCTCTTCTGCCGTCGCCAAGGCCGTAGAGCTCGCCGGCGGGACCGTCGACGCCGTGATCGCCTGCGCCGGCATCTCGGCTCCCGCCCCGATCACCGTCGCCGTCAACTTCTTCGGCGTCACCGAGTTCCTGACCGCGCTGGCACCCGTGCTGGCCAAGAGTGACGCCCCGCGCGCCGCCGTGGTCAGCTCCATGGCCAGCCTGCAGCCCAACTCCCCCGAGCTGGTGGATGCCATGCTCGCCGGAAACGAAGCCGGGGCCCTGCGGATCGGCAAGGAGCTCGCAGACAAGGGCCCGCAGACCGGCTACCTGAACTACCCGTCCAGCAAGCGCGCCCTCAGCCGCTGGGTCCGGCGCGAAAGCATCACCCCGGCATTTGCCGGTGCCGGCATCCCGCTGAACGCCGTGGCCCCCGGCACCGTCCTGTCCGCCATGACCCGCGACCTCCTGGCCACGCCCGAAAGCCGTGCCATGGTGGACGCAAACGTGCCCATGCCGCTCAACGGCCACTCCGAGCCCGAGGTCATCGCCCGCCTGCTCATTTGGCTGACCTCCGAGGAGAACACCCACACCACCGGCCAGACCATCTACACCGACGGCGGCGCCGACGCCACGCTGCGCGGCGACGACATCTGGTCCTAACCCTCCGCCGGCCGGGACCGGCCGCAGGAACCCGGCTTCCGCCGGCACCGAATGCTTTCGGTGCCGGCGGTTTCCGTTTGGGTGCGTCCCCTGTCCGCCATACCCCACCTGCCCGGCTTGGCCGCCGCGGCATCTTTCTGACATGATGTTGGTATGTTGCCGACAGCATGTTGGCAACTGATATCCACGATTCAACCAAGGGGTTCCGATGTTTTTAGCGCTGCGCGAGTTGCGTTTCGCCCGGGCCAGGTTCGGACTGATGGGCGGCGTTGTCGCCCTCATAGCCGTCCTGATGGTCCTACTGTCCGGTTTGTCCTCAGGACTGGTCAACGACGGCGTGTCCGGCCTTAAGTCGATGCCTGCCACGGCCTTTGCCTTCAACGAGGGCACCAAAACCGACAATGCCTTCTCCCGCAGCGTGGTGGACCCGGGGCAGGCAGAAGCCTGGGCGGACCAGCCCGGCGTTGAAGAAGCCGCCCTGATGGGCACCGCCATGATGAACGGCACCACTGAAAACGGCACACAGGTGGACCTGGCCCTGTTCGGCATCGAATCGGATTCCTTCCTGGCCCCCCAGGTGGGCGAAGGCCGCAGCATCGGCGCTCCGAACGAAATCGTCGTCTCCTCCACCGCAGCCGATGCAGGGCTGGAAATCGGCGACGTCGTGACGCTGGAACGCCTCGGCGTCGAACTCGCCGTGGTCGGCTACACGGAAGATCAGGCGACCTTTGGCCACGTGGACCTTGCCTACCTGCCCCTGGATACCTGGCAGTTCCTGGCCAGCGGCCAGAGCACCCCCGGCACCCCCACGCAGGAAACCGTGGACGGCGTCGATTTCGACACGGCCAGCACTGTGGCACTGAAGGCCGCCGACGGAGCCGACATCGACTTCGCGGCCGGTGACGCCGCAGCCGGCACCACCACCTCCACCCTGGAAGAGTCCTTCAACGCCTCCCCCGGCTACCAGGCCGAAACCATGACGCTGGAAATGATCCAGATCTTCCTGTACGCCATCTGCGCGCTGGTGGTCGGCGCCTTCTTCACCGTCTGGACCATCCAGCGCAAGCATGAACTGGCCGTACTGCGGGCCGTAGGCGCCTCCACGGGCTACCTGCTCCGCGACGGACTGCTCCAGGCCGCCATCATCCTGGTAGTCTCCACGGTCGTCGGCATCCTTGCCGGACTCGGAATGGGTGCCGGCCTGACCGGCACAGCCATGCCGTTCGCCCTGGAGGCAGCCCCGATCGCCACGGCAACCGTGCTGACGATCGTTCTGGGCCTGGCGGGCGCCGCCCTTGCCATTGTCCGGATTTCCCGCGTAGATCCCCTGGTGGCACTTGGAGGACAACGATGAGCACCGCAACGCAGGTAAACAACAGCAAAGACACGCGGACGGCAGGGCTGCTGATTGAGTCGGCAAACCTGGCCCTCGGCGACGGCGAAAGCACCGTCCAGGCCCTGGACAACGTGAGCCTCTCCGTCGCCCCCGGCGAGATGGTTGCCGTGGTCGGCCCGTCCGGTGCCGGAAAGTCCAGCCTGCTGGCCGTTGCCGGCGCCCTGACCACCCCCGATTCCGGCGTTGTCCGGGTCAACGGTGTTGATCTGGGCAGCCTGGGCAAGGCAGAACGGGCCCGGTTCCGCCTGAAGGAAATCGGTTTCGTCTTCCAGTCCGGTAACCTGATCCCCGCACTGAACTCGGCCGAACAGCTTCGGCTCATGCTGAAGCTGGCCGGTTCCAAGGAGGGTTTCGATCCAATGGAACTGCTCGCGGCCGTCGGCATGGACCACAAGGCCAAGAGCCGTCCGGACCAGCTCTCCGGCGGCGAACGCCAGCGCGTGGGCATCGCCCGTTCACTGGTCAACCGGCCCACCCTGCTCCTGGTCGACGAGCCCACCGCTGCCCTGGACCGCTCACGCAGCCAGGAAGTGGTGGCGCTGCTGGCCCGGGAAACCCATGAGCGCCGCGTTGCTACAGTTATGGTGACGCACGACCACGACGTCCTGCACCATTGCGACCGCGTTGTCGAAATGGTCGACGGGCGCCTCGAAAGCTAGAAACCGCAGGAACAGGAGGGCGCAGTGCCCCGAATAAATGCCCCCACGGTGGCCGAACACCGGGCGGCACAACAACGGGCGTTGCTGAACGCTGCACGTACCCTTCTGGCCCGCACGGGCGAGGCTCCCAGCATGGCCGAAGTGGCCGCGCTCGCGGGCCTCGCCCGTCCGAGCGCCTACCAGTACTACAAGTCCCGCCAGGACCTGCTGCATGCCCTGGTGCTGGACGTGTTTCCGCGCTGGACGCAGCGGGTGCGCGAGGCGATGGATGCCGAACCGGATCCCGCGGACCGCATCATGGCCTACGTGCTGACCAACATCGCGTTGGTGGCAGAGGGCGAACACGCCGTGGGCAACGCACTGGCCGCCGTCGCGCCCGGTGAGGAACTGAACAACCAGAGCGCCATGATGCACCAGCAGCTCCTGACACCGCTGGTGGACACGCTGGTGCTGCTGGGGATCCCGGAACCACAGGTCACGGCCGAGCTCATCAACGCGATAGTGCATTCCTCCACCAGACTGCTGGAATCCGGGACGCCGCGGAACACGGTGGAGGACCGGGTCCGCGAACTCCTGGGCCCGTATGTCCGGGAAAACCGCACGTCCGGAGGCAGTAACCGGCCCGGGCTGCAGGAATCAGCCGATACCCAGGAGGCAGTCAATGGCTGAGACGGCAACTGCACGTTCCGCCACACCCCGGGCTGCCGACCGCACCTGGCCGTGGTTCCTGATCTTGGACCTGGTCCTGGTCACGGTCTTCGCCGCCCTGGGCCGGCAAAGCCATGAACACGGCCTGACGCCGGCCGGAGTGCTCGCCACCGCCCTGCCCTTCCTCGTTGCCTGCCTGATCGGGTGGGCGGCGGCACGGGCCTGGCGCAGCCCGGCCCGCCTGTTGCCGACCGGCGTCGTGCTCTGGCTTGTCACCGCCGGCGCGGGACTGGGGATCCGCGCGCTCACAGGCGGCGGCACCGCGGCCAGCTTCATGGTTGTGACCTTCCTGGTGCTCGGCGCCTTCCTGCTGGGCTCCCGCCTGGCCTGGCGGGTTGTCCGGCGCCTGCGCTCCCGGCGCATCCGATAGGCTCAAAGCGGGCCTGAGGCCCGGTAACGTTCCAGGCGCCGACACGCGCCGGCAGTCCAGAAAGGCTCCGCCATGATCACCGCTTTCGTCCTCATCCAGACCGACTCTGCCCGGATCCCCGAATGCGCAGAAGAAATTTCCGAGATTGACGGCATCAGCGAGGTCTACTCCGTCACCGGCGAATGCGACCTGATTGCCATTGCGCGGGTGCAGCGCCATGAGGACCTCGCCGATGCAATTGCCAACCGCCTGTCCAAGGTGGACGGCGTCATCGGCACCACAACGCAGATCGCGTTCCGCGCCTATTCAAAGCACGACCTCGACGCCGCCTTCTCGCTCGGCTTCGACAGCTAGTCCGTCCGGCGCCCCGCCGCGCCCGGCTGCCCTACTGCGTTACCGCCACCCAGCGGTCCAGGGCCGCCTGCGCGGCCCCGCTGTCAATCGAGGCGCATGCCCGCTCCAGTCCGGCCGCCAGGCGCCCGGTCAGCGGACCCTCAGCCTCCGGATCCAGCGCCACCAGAGCC
Source organism: Arthrobacter sp. Y3224198 (assembly GCF_059090025.1). Classification (NCBI taxonomy): domain Bacteria; kingdom Bacillati; phylum Actinomycetota; class Actinomycetes; order Micrococcales; family Micrococcaceae; genus Arthrobacter; species Arthrobacter sp. Y3224198. The sequence goes on along the minus strand of NZ_JBNHFG010000005.1, from coordinate 134,309 downwards.
GCTGCGGCGTTCAGCACCACGGCGTCCCGCACCGGGCCCTTATCCCCCGCCAGCACGCTCCGGACGACGGCGGCATTGGCCGCAGCGTCACCGCCCCGCAGATCCTCCAGCGTGGCCCGGCTGATCCCGAGGTCCAGGGGATCCACTACGGACTCCTCCACGGCCCCGTTACGGACCTCCCAGACGGTGGAGACGCCGGTGGTGGTCATCTCATCCAGTCCGTCGCCGCCGCGGAAGACGAGGGCCCGCACACCGCGCCGGGCCAGCACGCCTGCCATCAGGGGCGCCAGGCGGGGGTCGGCAACGCCAATGGCGGAAGCACTGGGATTGGACGGGTTGGTCAGCGGGCCCATGAAATTGAAGGCCGTGGCCACACCCATTTCGCGGCGCGGCACCGCGGCAAAGCGCATGGACGGATGGAACACCTGGGCAAAGCAGAAGGTGATTCCGGCCTCCACGGCCGCCTGCGCCACCCGCTCCACGGGCAGGTCCAGCCGCACGCCGAGTGCTTCGATAACGTCTGCGGAACCGGACGCCGACGACGCGGCCCGGTTTCCGTGCTTGACCACCTTCGCGCCGGCTCCGGCACACACGAGCGCCGCCATCGAGGAGATGTTCACGGTGTTATGGCGGTCACCGCCCGTACCGACGATGTCCAGGGTCTCGCCCGGGATGTTGATGGGCCGGGCGCTGGCCACCATGGCCTCCACCAGGCCGGTCAGCTCGTCGACCGTCTCGCCCTTGGCCCTCAGCGCCACCAGGAAACCGGCAATCTGGGAGTCCGTGGCGTTCCCGGCCATGATCGTCGACATCGCCCAGCGGGTCTGGTCCGTGGTGAGGTGCGTGCCCTCGATCAGTGCCGTAATCAGGCCGGGCCAGGTCTCTGTCGAACTCGGAATGGTAGTCACACACCCTAGGTTATCTACGATTCGTAGAAATTGCTGATTTGTTTCTGGGAGCCCCGATTCCGCGCCAGCACTGGGATCCGGGCCTCCGGTCCCGGCTTCGGACGCGCCGTGGGCCGCGATCTGTTGGAGAAGTGGGCGGTTTTACCGCCATAATGTCTATGTGACAACAGCGACCCATGCCCCCAGTACCCCGGCTCACCCCACGCTGAACCGCCCCAATATGGTTTCCGTAGGAACCGTGGTGTGGCTCTCCAGCGAACTCATGTTCTTTGCTGCCCTCTTCGCCATGTATTTCACCCTTCGCTCCACTTCGAGCGACCTGTGGGCCATGGAGACGGAGAAGCTGAACGTGCCGTTCGCCTTCGTTAACACGGTGATCCTTGTTTCCAGTTCCTTCACCTGCCAGGCCGGCGTCTTCGCCGCAGAACGGCTCCAGGCACGCCGCACCGGAGGGCTCCTGAAGCTTTCCCGCTGGGGCATGACTGAGTGGTTCCTGCTGACCTTCGTACTTGGAGCGATCTTCGTCTCCGTACAGGCCTTCGAATACGCGACCCTGGTTTCTGAAGGCGTATCCCTCTCGTCGAACTCCTACGGTTCCGCGTTCTACCTGACCACCGGCTTCCACGGCCTGCACGTGACCGGCGGCCTGATCGCGTTCCTCTTCATCATCGGCCGTGCCTACGCCGCCAAGCGCTTCGGACACTTCGAAGCAACCTCGGCGATCGTAACCTCGTACTACTGGCACTTCGTCGATGTGGTCTGGATTGCCCTGTTCGTCATCATCTACTTCCTCAAGTAACACTGCTTGAGGACCGCACCCACGAAATACTTCAAAGTGGCACCTGTTTCCCAAAGACCACATAAGTTAGGAACTACGAAGTGAAGGCACTATCGCAAAGGCGGCGTCATCCCCTCGCAGCAGTCGCGCTGCTGCTGCTGGGACTCCTCGTTACGGGTGGTCTCTACGCCGTAGCCAACGGCGCCAACCAGGCCCAGGCCGCGACCACCACGTACACTGCCGACGACGTCAGCGAAGGCGAGAAGCTCTTCGTCGCCAACTGCGCTACGTGCCACGGCGTCGAAGCCACCGGTTCGGAGAACGGCCCCTCGCTGGTTGGCGTGGGCGCCGCGTCCGTCGACTTCCAGGTCGGCACCGGCCGTATGCCGATGGCCATGCAGGGCCCGCAGGCCCAGCAGAAGCCGGTCCAGTTCAATGAAGAGGACACGGCCAAGCTTGCCGCTTACGTCTCCAGCCTCGGCGCCGGTCCCTCCGTTCCGGATTCCGAATACCTGGAACCGAACACCACCGATTCCGAAGCCGCTGCCAACGGCGGCGAGCTGTTCCGCGTCAACTGCGCCATGTGCCACAACGCAGCAGCTGCCGGCGGTGCACTGACCCGCGGCAAGTTCGCACCTTCCCTTGAGGGCGTCAGCGAGAAGCACATCTACGAGGCCATGGTCACCGGCCCGCAGAACATGCCCGTCTTCAGCGACACCAACATCTCGCCGGAAGACAAGCAGGACATCATCACGTTCCTGAAGAACATCGAAGCCAACGGCTCCCCCGGCGGAGCGCAGCTCGGCTCGCTGGGTCCGGTATCCGAGGGCCTGTTCATCTGGACCGCTGGTCTGGGAATCATCATCGCTTTCACTATTTGGTTGACCTCCCGGTCTTCCTAATCACCGCCGCGCTCACCCCCACGGGTGACATCACAGTTACACATAGGTCTATAAATGCAGTTTCAAGAGAAGGATGAGGGGGATCATGGGCGACCATAGTCACGGCAGTCCGAACACCTCGGGCACCGTCGCTACGGCTGGCCAGGGAGATGAGGAGAAGTTCCAGAATCCGGGACTTCCCCCGCACCGCCCTCGTCTAGCCGACACAAATCCCCGCGCCGAAAAGCGGGCCGAGCGGCAGGTGGCGAGCCTGTTCGTCATCTCGGCCATCGGTACGATCGTATTTTTCGTGGGGTACTTCAGCATCCACCTGGATGACGCCAGCATTGCAACGCTGCGGCTGCAGAACATCCTCCTGGGCCTCGGCACGGCGTTCGCCATGCTGGGTATCGGCGTAGGTATCGTGCACTGGGCAAAGACCCTGATGCCGGACCACGAAATCGTGGAGGAGCGCCACGAGATCCGTCCCGAAGAGGACCGCGTCATCGCCGAGAAGATGGTGGGCGACATCATCGAGGAGACGGGCATCAAGCGCCGCCCCCTGATCCGCAACACGCTGCTCGGCGCCATGGTGCTGGCACCGCTGCCCGCGATCGCTGTTTTCCGCGACCTCGGCCCGCTGCCCGGTGACACCCTGCGCCACACCATGTGGGATAAGGACACTTACCTCACCCGTGACCCCAGCGGTACCCGGATCAAGGCATCCGATGTCACCCTGGGCTCGGCCTTCCACGTTATTCCCGAGGGCCTCACGGACCTGGAAGAGCACAAGCTCGAGGAGAAGGCCAAGGCTGTTGTCCTGCTGATGCGTCTGAACCCCGAAGACCTCAACCCCTCCCCCGGACGTGAAGACTGGGCAGTGGACGGCATCGTCGCCTACTCCAAGATCTGCACGCACGTGGGCTGCCCCGTTGCCCTCTACGAGCAGCAGACGCACCACCTGCTGTGCCCGTGCCACCAGTCGACCTTCGATGTCACGCAGGAATGCAAGGTCATCTTCGGCCCGGCCGGCCACGCACTGCCGCAGCTGCCCATCAAGGTTGACAAAGACGGATACCTGCAGGCGCAGAGTGACTTCCATGAGCCTGTCGGCCCGAGCTACTGGGAGCGTGGTTAACCATGAGTGTTCCCTCCGCTACACCGTATGAAGCCAAGACACGTCTTGGCCGCATCACGAACTTCGTTGACTCCCGGGTCAGCGGTTCGGCCATGGTCAAGGAGTTCGGCCGCAAGGTCTTCCCCGACCACTGGTCCTTCATGTTCGGTGAAGTTGCGCTGTACTGCTTCGTCATCCTGCTGCTCACCGGAACCTTCCTGACCTTCTTCTTCGATCCGTCCATGGCGGAAACGCATTACGAAGGCAGCTACGTTCCCTTGAACGGCGTCGAGATGTCCGTCGCCTATGAGTCCTCCCTGAATATCTCCTTTGATATCCGCGGCGGCCTCTTTATGCGCCAGGTACACCACTGGTCGGCGCTGCTCTTCGTGGCAGCCGTCTCCGTGCACATGCTCCGCGTGTTCTTCACGGGTGCCTTCCGCAAGCCCCGCGAGCTGAACTGGGTGGTGGGCGGCGTCCTGCTGATCCTGTCCCTCGCGGCCGGCTTCACCGGTTACTCCCTCCCCGATGACCTGCTCTCCGGCAACGGCCTGCGCATCATCGACGGCGTTATCAAGTCCGTCCCCGTGGTGGGCACCTACATCAGCTTCTTCCTGTTCGGCGGTGAATTCCCCGGGACCGACATCATCGGCCGTCTCTACGTGCTGCACATCCTCCTGGTGCCGGCCCTGATCCTGCTGATGATCGCCATCCACCTGTTTATGGTGGTCATCCACAAGCACACCCAGTTCCGCGGCCCGGGCCGGACCAACAACAACGTTGTCGGCTACCCGGTGGGACCGGTCTACGCTGCGAAGGCCGGTGGATTCTTCTTCATCGTCTTCGGTGTGATTGCCATCATTGCCGGTTTCTTCACGATCAACCCGATCTGGAACTACGGTCCGTACGATCCCTCCCCCGTGTCCGCCGGTACCCAGCCTGACTGGTACATCGGTTGGGTGGATGGCGCCCTGCGCCTGATGCCCGGCTTTATCGGCGGGTTCCCGTTCGAGTGGGTCATTCCGTTCCCGTGGGGCGACAACACGCTGGTCCTGAACGTCCTGCTGCCGGCCCTGGTGCCTGCAGGCCTGGTCTTCACCCTGCTGTTCGCCTGGCCGTGGATCGAAGCCTGGCTGACCAAGGACAAGCGGGTGCACAACCTGCTCGACCGCCCGCGCAACGCTCCGTACCGTACGGCTGTGGGCGTCGCCGGCATCACGTTCTACTCGGTCATGTGGGCTGCTGCCAGCTCGGACCTCATCGCGACGCACTTCCACGTGTCGCTGAACGATGTCACGTACTGGCTGCGGGTCCTGCTCTTCCTCGGACCGGTACTCGCGTTCATCATCACCCGCCGCATCGCCCTGGCGCTGCAGCGCAAGGACCGCGAGATTGTCCTGCACGGCGTGGAGAGCGGACGCATTGTCCGACTCCCCCACGGCGAGTACATCGAGGTCCACGACCCGCTGGACGAGTACAAGCGCTACCGCCTGGTGGACTTTGAGTCCTACAAGGCGATTCCGGCCCAGCCGGATGCCAACGGCAAGGTGTCCCGCAAGGAAAAGCGCCGGGCCAAGCTCTCGCGCTTCTTCTTCGAGGACCGCGTTGCTCCGGTAACGCCGGCAGAGCTTGAGAACGCTCATCACCACGAGTCGCCCGCCGAGGTCGAGGCCAAGGCCGACGACCAGCAGTCGATCGAACAGCACTAGTCCTCCCCCGGGCGGACAGAGCAAAAAGGAAGGGCCCCACCGGATTCCGGTGGGGCCCTTCCTTTTTGCTGCGATAGCCTTTTTGCTGCGCTGCCCTTTTGGCCATAGCCGACTCAGGCGAGGGTGAACGGTTCCTTGGACGGCAGCGGATACCGGCGGCGCAGTTCGGCGGGGGCCGAGACCGGAGCGGACCCGATGGTGAGTTTGGTGAAGTCCAGCAGTGGATCCCGGAGCACCACCTTCAGCCCGGCCACCGCCTTGTTCACATCGGGGACCAGGCACCAGATGTTGAGCTTGCGGGGTGCGAACTCCGAGTGGTCCACTTCCCCCAGGCCCCGCCACAGGAAGTACGAGGAGATGGCCTGGACGGCCTTGTGCTCGAGGTACCGGTCCCGTTCCGTGCCTGCGGCTGTCTTCAGCGCATACTGCACGATCACCCAGTGCTGCCGTTCCGGCTCCAGCTCCTCGTACCCGTCGGCTTCACAGGCCACCGCAAAGGCATGCAGGAGCCCCTCTGCCGCGTCCGGGGCCACGTCCTGGACCTTGGCCTTGCCTTCGTGGCCCACAGGCCCGGAGGTGAGCATCAACTGCCCCTCCTCCTCTTCGTAGAGCGCTTCGCGGAAATGCAGCGCTCCCGCTTCGTCGCGCTTGTACATCCTGATGGTGATCATGCGGGTGTTCCTCTTCTGCTTTGGGTTCTGGGTGGGCACGGGCCGGTCAGGTGTGCGGGTGGCGCCGGGGATGGTAGGACCGGGGCGTGCGGACGCCGGGGCGCTGCAGCGGTACCCACAGCTTGTAGCGGTCGGCCCGGTAGTAGGAGACGGAGTAGTCCACCATGGCCCGGGACACGTAGGCGTGCCGCTGGATCTTGAGGACGGGTGCACCAAGTTCCACGTTCAGCAGCCGGGCGATCGAGGCCGGGGCGGCCGTGGCTTCGATGGTGTCCTCACCCCATTCCATCACCAGCCCGTAGCGTTCGCTGAGCATGTTGTAGAGGGAGGTGGGTGCCTCTTCCTCGAGGATCCCCGGCACGTAGTGTGCCGGGATAAAGTTTTCATCCACGCTCATGGGTTCGCCGTCGGCCAGCAGCTGGCGGCGAAACCGCACCACGGGCTGTCCCGGCTCGATCTGCAACTCCCGTGCCACCAGCTGGGAAGCACCGGTCTGCTCGAAGCTGAGGACATGCGCGTCCGGCACCATGCCCCGCCGGTGCATTTCCTCGGAATAGGAGGTCAGCTGCACCTGGAGGTCCATCTTCTTGCGCGCCACAAAGGTGCCGAGCCCCACTACCCGTTCCAGGACGCCGTCGGCCACCAAGGCGTCCACGGCCTGCCGGATGGTCATCCGGGCCACCGAAAAATGCTCTGACAGTTCACGCTCGGAGGGAATGATTTCACCGGCCCCTGCATGGTTCTCCACGAATCTGCGCAGGATGGCCTGGAGCTGGACATGCTTGGCCGTGCCGGCTGCGGGATCGATGCCCTCAGTCAGCAGGCGGAGGCTGCGGTTGCTCACTGCGCCTTGTCCCGGCCTGCGGACCGGACGTTCCTCAGCATTGTTCTAATCCGCCCCTTCGGCTGGGATAACACGTGCCGTCTAAGGATACCGGGGCCGGCCCAGTCACTGCGCTGTCACCGCCGCCACCGTCACTGCGCCGGAGGGTATCCGTCCAGGGCCGCCAGGAAACGTGTCATGGCGCCGCCCAGGTTCCAGTGCCTGCCGAGGACTTCCAGTGTCCGCCGGCTCTCCCCGTCCGGGGCGTGCAGCCGTGCGCCCGCCTGCGCCAGGGACGGCAGGGGAAGGTCCCTCACCACTTTCACGACGGCCGGGGCCACCTGCAGGTACTCCCCCGCTGCGGCGAGCTTGGCACGCACCGGGGCTGAAACGGTACCTCCGGGGTCCGCAGCGGCGGCCAGCAGCCCGTCGAGGGACCCGTATTCCGCCAGCAGCTGCGCGGCGGTCTTCTCCCCGATGCCGGCCACCCCCGGCAACCCGTCCGAGGTGTCTCCGCGCAGGGTCGCGTAGTCCGCGTACTGGGAGGGGAGCACGCGGTACCTGGCCACCACGGAAGCTTCGGTCAGCTCCTCAAGGTTCTTCATTCCCCGTGCCGTGTACAGGACCCGTATCTGTTGGTCATCGTTGATCAGCTGGAACAGGTCCCGGTCCCCCGTCACCACGTCCACGGGCATCCGGGCGGTTTCGGCGTACGTGCCGATCACGTCGTCGGCCTCATGGTCCTCCGCTCCCACGACTGCGATACCGGCCGCGGCCAGCACCTCCCGGATCAACGGGATCTGTGCGGTGAGGCCTTCGGGGACGGTCTCTATATCCAGGCCTCCGGGGGCGGCGACCGCAGCGACGCGGTGGGCCTTATAGCTCGGCAGAAGCGCTACCCGCCATCCGGGCCGCCAGTTGTTGTCCCAGCAGGCCACGAGATGGCTGGGGCCGAACTCCGCGGCCAGGCGGGCGATCATGTCCAGCAGGCCGCGGACGGCGTTCACCGGCGTCCCGTCTCCCCGGCGGAGGCTGTCGGGAACCCCGTGGAAGGCCCGGAAGTACAGGGAGGCGGTGTCCAGCAGCATAAGTTGTTGTGCCATATCCGCACCCTACACACTGGCAGGAAAGTCCCGACGGTCAACCGGCGGGGAGAAACTACCAGCGGGGACAAACAAAGGAAGGACCCGCAGTTTCCTGCGGATCCTTCCTTTGGTGTTTCTTATCCGGAACCTGGCCTAGTGGGCGTGGTTTCCGCGGCTGTATTCAAAGACCCAGCCAACCAGGGCGACAACGGCCAGGCCGGCACCGATGTACAGCACCCACCAGCCGACTGCCATGCCCAGGAAGCCGATGGCGCAGGAGATACCCAGCAGCAGGGGCCACCAGCTCCACGGGCTGAAGAAGCCCTGCTCGCCGGAACCTTCGTGGATTTCGGCGTCGAGCCGGTCCTCGGGACGGGGGCCCACCCGGCGGCCTGTGAAGCCGATGTAGTAGGCGATCATGCCCGACATGCCGGCCGTCAGGAAGAGGGCCAGGTAACCGACCGGTTCCGTCCACTCCACCAGGTAGCCGTACACCACGGCGACCACGAGGAAGAACGGTGTCAGGTAAGCGAAGAGTTTAGTCTCTACCTTCATTTGACCTTTTCCTTCCGGTCACCGGGGCCGAAGACCTTGGCCGCGGCGGATTCGTCGGTTACGTGCTGCTGCAGTTCGGGGTGGTGCAGGTCCAGGGCAGGACGTTCCGAACGGATACGGGGCAGCGAAGTGAAGTTGTGGCGCGGCGGCGGGCAGGACGTGGCCCACTCCAGGGATCCGCCGAAGCCCCACGGATCATCCACTTCAACCTTCTTGCCGTGGCGCCAGGTGATGTACACGTTCCAGAAGAACGGGATCATCGAAGCGCCCAGGACGAAGGAGGCGATGGTGGAGAACTGGTTCATGGCGGTGAAGTTGTCTTCCACCAGGTAGTCGGCGTAACGCCGCGGCATGCCCAGGACGCCCAACCAGTGCTGGATGAGGAAGGTGCCGTGGAAGCCGACAAACAGGAGCCAGAAGTGGATCTTGCCAAGGCGCTCGTTGAGCATTTTCCCGGTCCACTTGGGCCACCAGAAGTAGAAGCCTGCGAACATCGCGAACACAACGGTTCCGAAGATCACGTAGTGGAAGTGCGCCACCACGAAGTAGGTGTCGGAAACGTGGAAGTCCAGCGGCGGGGAGGACAGGATGATGCCCGTCAGGCCGCCGAACAGGAAGGTGATCAGGAAGCCGATGCTCCAGAGCATGGGGGTTTCAAAGGTAATGGACCCCCGCCACATGGTGCCGATCCAGTTGAAGAACTTCACGCCGGTAGGCACCGCGATCAGCATGGTCATAAAGGCGAAGAACGGCAGCATGACCGCGCCGGTGACGTACATGTGGTGTGCCCACACAGTGACGGACAGTGCCGCGATGGCGATGGTCGCGTAGACCAGGCCCTTGTAGCCGAAGATCGGCTTGCGGCTGAAGACCGGGAAGATCTCCGACACGATGCCGAAGAACGGCAGCGCGATGATGTACACCTCGGGGTGGCCGAAGAACCAGAACAGGTGCTGCCAGAGGATGGCACCGCCGCGCTCGGGGTCGAAGATCTGCGCTCCGAAGCGCCGGTCGGCGCCGAGGGCGAACAGTGCAGCCGCCAGCGGCGGGAAGGCCATCAGGACCAGGATGGCCGTAACCAGCGTGTTCCAGGTGAAGATCGGCATGCGCCACATGGTCATGCCCGGGGCACGCATGCAGATGATGGTGGTGATGAAGTTGACGGCGCCCAGGATGGTGCCGAAGCCCGAGAGTGCCAGGCCGAAGACCCAGAGGTCACCGCCGACGCCGGGAGAGAACGTGGTGTTCGACAGCGGCGTGTAGGCGAACCAGCCGAAGGACGCGGCGCCCTGCGGGGTGATGAAGCCGGCCACTGCAATGGTGCTGCCCAGCAGGAAGAACCAGAAGGCCAGTGCGTTCAGCCGCGGGAAGGCGACGTCGGGGGCACCGATCTGCAGGGGCATGATGACGTTGGCGAAGCCCGAGAACAGCGGGGTGGCGAACATCAGGAGCATCACGGTGCCGTGCATCGTGAACAGCTGGTTGTACTGGTCCTTGGTCTGCAGGATCTGCATACCCGGCTCAAACAGCTCCGCGCGGATGACCAGGGCCATCACGCCTGCGAGGCAGAAGAAAATAAATGAGGCAATCAGGTACATGTACCCGATCGTCTTGTGGTCAGTGGAGGTGATCCAGTTGACGACGATGCGTCCCTTGGAGACGGGTACTACGCGGGGTGCAACCCTGGTGCCGGAATCTTCCGAAGTGTATTCGAGAGTAGTCATAGCGTCCTCCTACCTCCTAACTTCGCTTGATTCTGAGTTGTACTGGCGGTCGTAGTCGCCGTCGACCTGGCCGGTGGGCAGCCCTGCCACGTAGTCGTTGTATTCCTGCTCGGAGACAACGTCGACATTGAAGAGCATTTCGGAGTGGTACTCGCCGCAAAGCTCGGCGCACTTACCGTCGAAGGTGCCGGTCTTGCCGGTCTCGAGGGTGATCACGTTGGTGCGGCCGGGGTAGATATCCATCTTCTGCAGGAATGCAGGCACCCAGAAGGAGTGCTGGACGTCGCGGGTGTTCAGCTGGAGCTCAATGGTCTTGTCGACGGGGAGCACCAGGGTGGGGAACTCGTCTGCGGAGACTTCCTGGCCGTCGAGGTTCACCTGGACGCCCTGGTAGTACTTGTCTTCGTTGACGTAGTTGAAGTCCCAGGACCACTGCTTGGCGCGGACGTCGATGACTACCTTGTCCGGATCGTCGCTGCGCTCGTTGATCGCCTGGATGTCCTGGTTGGTGAAGTAGAACAGCACCAGGACCATAAACAGCGGAACGGCCGTGTAGAAGATTTCCAGCGGCAGGTTGTAGCTGAGCTGGCGGGGGTAGCCGGTCTCGTTCTTCCGCCGGCGGTAGGCGATCATGCACCACAGGATCAATGCCCAGGTGAGAACGCCCACGGCCAGGGCAGCGATCCATGAGTTGACCCAAAGGTCCATGATGCGGCCGGTGTGGTTAGTGGTGTCGCGGTCCGTAGGCAGCCAGCCCTTCTGGACTTCCGATGAACACCCCGATAAAAACAACGCGCCGGCCGACGTCACGGCTGAGATCTTTAAGATCCTGGCGCGTCGGCTGCTGGTTCGGTCCTGCGAACTCACAGACGGCCCTTCCTCTTGTTGCGTGCAAGTGCTGCCCGGCAGGGGACAAAAAAGTTCCCGACTGCGGACATTAGTTTTACTACTACGTGTAGAGCTTACCCGTACGGGCGGCCATCCAGTGACAGATCGCCGCCGCGCCGGGGAAATAAAGCTCTGGTATTACGGGCCGTCGGGCCTGTGCGTCAGTGGAAAGAGTCTCCGCATGCGCACGAGCCACCCGCGTTGGGATTGTCGATGGTGAAGCCCTGCTTCGAGATGGTGTCCTCGAAGTCGATGGATGCGCCCGAGAGGTACGGAACGCTCATCTTGTCCACAATGACCTCGACGCCGTCGAAGTCGCGGACGGCGTCGCCGTCAAGGACGCGCTCGTCGAAGTAGAGCTGGTAGATGAGTCCCGAGCAGCCTCCCGGCTGGACAGCGACGCGGAGGCGGAGGTCCGTGCGGCCCTCCTGCTCCAGCAGGCTGCGGACCTTCTGGGCGGCTACATCCGAGAGCATCACTTCGTGCGTCGGCAGTTCGGCCTCGGCGGTGGTGTTTTCGCTGGTGGAAACGCTCATAGTTTCTCTCTTTCCTCAGCTGGTTTACCGCGGGCAGGCCGTCGCGCCTGCTGCGGGCAGAAACCAGTTCCTCAATGGTACGTCCGGGGACCCCCATCGATCTAACAGGTGCCGGGGATGAATCCATTCCCGGCACCTGTCCGCTGCCCTGTGTCAGGACTGCGGTGCCGCCTCTGAGCCGGGGGCGCCCAGGCTGGCCAGCAGCAGGGCCTCGGCGAGGACCGCGTTGCGGAAATCGTTCAGGTCCAGGGACTCGTTGGCGCTGTGCGCACGGGAATCCGGATCCTCCACGCCGGTGATGAGGATCTGGGCGGCGGGGAACAGATCGACGAGATCGGCGATGAACGGGATGGAGCCGCCCATGCCCGATTCCACCGGTTCCACGCCCCAGGCCCGGCCAAGCGCCCACAGCGCGGTCCGGGCGGCGCTGGCGCTGGTGTCCGTGGCAAAGGCGTTGCCCTGCTCGCCCGGGGTGAAGGTGACCTTCGCGCCGAAGGGGGCATGGGCCTGCACGTGGGCAGCCATGGCCTCCATCGCGGCCTCGGGGCTCTGCCCGGGTGCCAGCCGCAGGCTGAACTTGGCCCGGGCCTTCGGCTGGATGGTATTGGAGGACATTGCCACGGTGGGGACGTCGATGCCGATGATGGACAGTGCGGGCTTGGTCCACAGGCGCGAGGCAATGGAGCCGGTTCCGGCCAGCTGCACGCCGTCCAGCAGCGAGGAATCCGCCCGGAAGTCGGCCTCCGGATACTCGACGGCCGCGTTGTCGCCGGACACCAGGCCCTCGATGGCGACGTCGCCGGCGTCGTTGTGGAATGTGGCGATGAGACGCGCGAGGAGGGTGGGGGCATCAAGCACCGGACCGCCGAACATGCCCGAATGCACGGCATGGTCCAGCACCTGGACCTCCACGGTGCCGTCCACCAGGCCGCGCAGGCTGGTGGTCAGCGCCGGGACGCCCACCTTCCAGTTGCCGGAATCGGCCACCACAATGACATCTGCGCGCAGCAGGTCCTGGTAGGTCTCCAGGAAGGTGCGGAAGGTCGGGGACCCGGCCTCTTCCTCGCCCTCGATGAACAGGGTGACGCCGACGCCGGACTCCTCGCCCAGTACGTCCTGCAGTGCACGCAGGGCACCGATGTGGGCCATGATGCCGGCCTTGTCATCGGCGGCGCCGCGGCCGTACAGCCGGCCGTTGCGTTCCTCGGCCAGGAACGGGTCGGACTCCCAGAGGTCCCGCTCCCCCGGCGGCTGCACGTCGTGGTGCGCGTACAGCAGAACCGTGGGGCATCCGGGCCGGGCGGGGCGGCGGGCGACGACGGCGGGGCCGCCGGGCGTGCCGTTGTTGTCCACGCGCAGGATCTGCACGTCGTCGATGCCGGCCTCGCGGACCAGATCGGCCACGGCAGCGGCGCTGCGGTTCAGGTGCTCGGGATCAAAGGAGTCCCAGGCGATGCCCGGGATGCTGACCAGGGACTTGAGCTGCTCGACGGTGCGGGGGAAGTCGGCGGCAACACTGGCCCGCAGGGCATCCTCATGGACACCTGCCGACGTGCCCCCGGTCGACGGGTCGGGTTGGGAAACAGGGTTGGAAGTCATAGCCAAACCCTACATCCGTGCCTTCGGCCTGCAGAAGGAAGCCCTCCCCCGCCGCCGTCACCGGGCCGGGACCGGACGCACCGGACCGCACCGCCGCGGTGGCGTCACGGGGCGGAACGCCACGCCGGTGCGGGGTATCCTAGGGGTGTGTTTGGACGAAACAAAGAAGCGCCCACCGCGCAGGAAACTGTGGACCAGGCCGCTGCCGCCGCCCCCGAACCGGGACGCACCGGCAAGGGAGCGCCCACGCCCCGCCGCAAGGACCAGGAAGCGGCACGCCGTCGTCCCCTGGTACCCGATGACCGGAAGGCTGCCAAGGCCGCGGCCCGCGAGGCCATGCGCCAGGAGCGGCTGAAGACCCGCGCTGCCCTTGACACCGGCGACGAACGTTACCTGCCGCTGCGGGACAAGGGACCCAACCGGCGCTTCATCCGAGATGTGGTGGATGCCCGCCGCAACGTCGGCGAATACGTCATGATTGCGGCGCTGGTGTTCGTTATCTTCAGCTTCATCCAGGACATCAACGTCCAGCTGATTGTGATGGCCGCGTTCTGGGTGCTCATCCTCGCGGTCATCGCCGACAGCTTCCTGCTGCGCCGGCAGATCCGTAAGCGCCTCACGGCCAAGTTCGGCGGACCCAACTCCGGCGATGTCTGGTACGGGGTCTCCCGCTCGCTGCAGCTGCGGCGTTTCCGGCTGCCCAAGCCGCAGGTCAGCCGCGGACAGTACCCCTCCTGATTCCGAAAGGGGACGGACCTCCGACTGGAGGCCGTCCCCTTTTTTATGCCCTGCTGGTTTATCGCTCCCCGATGGCCGGGTCAGCCCCTGGCCAGGCCCCGGTTGATCCGTGCGGCCCAGAACGGCCCCTCGTAGAGGAAGGCCGTGTAGCCCTGGACCAGGGTGGCCCCGGCGGCCAGGCGCTCCCGGACGTCGGCAGCAGTTTCCACTCCCCCGACGGAGATGATGGTGCAGCCACTCTCCCCCAACCGCTCATGCAGCCTGCGCAGGACCTCCAGGGAGCGCTTCTTCAACGGGGCGCCGCTCAGCCCGCCCACGCCGCAGGCGATGACCTGCTCGGGATCGGTCACCAGGTTGTCCCGGGTCACCGTGGTGTTGGTGGCAATCACCCCGTCCAGGCCCAGTGACAGCGCGAGGTCCGCGACGTCGTCGATGTCTGCATCCGTGAGGTCCGGGGCGATCTTCACCAGTAAAGGCACATGGCGTCCGGCGGCTTCGTCGGCGGCGGCGCCCACCTGCGTCAGCAGCGGACGCAGCGAGTCAATGTCCTGGAGCAGCCGCAGGCCGGGAGTATTGGGCGAGCTGACGTTGACGGCCAGATAGTCGGCCTGCGGCGCCAGTTCCCGTGCGCTGGCCAGGTAGTCCTGCACGGCGTCGGCCAAGTCCACCTTTTTGGTCTTGCCGATGTTCACCCCGATCACCGGGCGTGGAGCCCCGAAGGTTCCGGCCAGTGCCTTCCGCGCCTTGGCCAGGCGGGGCGCGACGGCGGCCGCGCCGTCGTTGTTGAAGCCCATCCGGTTGATCACTGCCCGGTCCTCCACCAGCCGGAAGAGCCGCGGCTTGGCATTGCCCGGCTGGGCCTGCGCCGTGACCGTGCCTACCTCCACATGGCCGAAGCCCAGGTTTGCCAGCGCCTGGATGCCCGAGCCTTCCTTGTCGAACCCTGCGGCCAGCCCGAATGGCGAGGGGAAGGTCAGGCCCAGGGCCTGGGTCCGCAGGCCGGGGGCGGGCCGCATCAGCCGGCGCATCACCGGGGCCGCAGGTGTCCGTGCAGCTGCCCGGATCAGGCTAAAGCCGATCCGGTGGGCCCGCTCGGGGTCCACCCCGGAGAAAACGAGCCGGAAGAATGTTGGGTAGATGCGCATACTCCAAAGATTCCAGAACCGGGGCCAGCCGCAAAACCCCTCCCGTCCCGTGACGGGTGTTCGGCTATTGTCGAAAGCATGCGCCATGAGCCGTTGAACTGGAAACCCGATGTCCTGGGAGAGGGATTCCGCAGCCTGACGCTGGAGCTCGGCGAGGACGACGAAGGCCCGCTGGCCGCCACACTGGTTTCCTACGTTCCGGATTCCGCTGTTCCGGATGCAACTGTTCCGGATGCTGCCGTCCGTGCCCCTGCCGCTCCCGCACGCACCGCACGGCAACCGGACACCGTGGATGCCGTGTTGTACCTGCACGGCTGGAGCGACTACTTCTTTCAGGCAGACCTGGCCAGGTTCTGGGCCGGTGAGGGCGCCGCCTTCTACGCGCTGGACCTGCGCAAGTACGGCCGGAGCCTGCGGCCCGGCCAGTCGGAGGGCTATGTTGCGGACCTGCAGGAGTACGACGCCGACATCGACGCCGCGCTGGCCGCCGTCGCCGTCGACGTCCGCTCCCGGTACGGGACCGCAGCCGTGCCCCGCATCACCCTGATGGCACACTCGACCGGCGGCCTGGTGGCCTCGCTCTGGGCGCACCGCCACCCGCGCCGGCTGCACGCCCTGATCCTCAACAGCCCCTGGCTGGAAATCAGCGGCAGCTCCATGCTGCGCTTCGCCACCAGCGGACTGCTGGAACCGGTGGCCCGGCGGCGGCCCAAAACGCGTCTGAAGATTCCCGAGTTCGGGTTCTACTTCCGCAGCATCAGCGCCGAAATGGACGGCGAGTGGCCCGTGGATCCGCTGTGGCGGCCACCGTTCAGCTTTCCCGTCCGGGCCGGTTGGATCAAGGCGGTACTGGGCGGGCATGCGCAGGTGGCCCGGGGGCTGGACATCGACGTCCCCATCCTGCTGCTGGCCTCCGCCGCGTCCACCATCGCTCCGGTGTGGAGCCCGCAGATGCTGCGCACGGACAGCGTGCTCGACGTGTCCCTGATGGTCCAGCGCGGCCTGCTGCTGGGACCCGAGGTCACGGTCTACCGCTTTGAGGGGGCGCTCCACGACACGCTGCTCTCCGCACTGCCGGTGCGAACCCGGGTCTATGCCGGGATCCGGCGGTGGGCGTCCGCGTTTGTCTTCGGCGGCTAGGTGCCGGCGGCCGCGGCGTTCCCCGCCGTGCCAACACCGGCCGCCGTATCGGCGGCCGCCCGGTCGACGGCGCCTCCGTAGCGGCGGTCGCGGCGGGCGTAGATTTCCACCGCTTCCCACAGCGTCCGCCGGTCCACGTCCGGCCAGAGGGTATCCATAAAGACCATTTCGGCGTATGCCGACTGCCAGAGCATGAAGTTCGAGAACCGCTGCTCACCGGAGGTGCGCAGGAACAGGTCGACGTCGGGCAGGTCCGGCTCATCCAGGTAGTTCTGGATGGTCTTTTCATTGATGGAGCCCGGCCGCAGCCGGCCCTTCTGCACATCTGCCGCAATGGCGGCGGCGGCGTCCGCGATTTCGGCCCGTCCGCCGTAGTTCACGCACATATTCAAGGTGCAGACCGTGTTGCCGCGGGTGGCTTCCTCGGCGATCTCCAACTCCTTCACCACGCTCTGCCAGAGCCGCGGGCGGCGCCCGGACCAGCGGATCCGCACGCCCCATTCGTTCAGCTGGTCCCGCTGGCGGCGCAGCACGTCTCGGCTGAAGCCCATCAGGAAGCGGACCTCTTCCGGAGAACGCTTCCAGTTTTCGGTGGAGAACGCGTACACGGAGACATGCCGGATGCCCATTTCGATGGCACCGGCCATCACGTCCAGCAGGGCGGCTTCGCCGGCCCGGTGGCCTTCGGTCCGGGGCAGCCCGCGCTGGTTGGCCCACCGGCCGTTGCCGTCCATCACAATGGCCACATGGGCCGGTACCAATTCCGCAGGAACCGGCGGGGGCACGGCCCCGGACGGGTGCGGGGCCGGGTATCCGGCGGGGCCGGCCGGGGCCGGCTGCGGGGTTTTCGAACGCAAGGTCAGACACGCTCCACATGTTGAAGGGACCGCAGCACCCGTTCCAGGTGCCACTGAAGATAGCCGGCCACCAGGCCGGCGGACTCGTGCCGCGGCTGGGGTCCGGAGGCATCGGCGGCCGCCCAGTCACCGCTGAGCAGCGCCGCCAGCAGCATCATGGTCTCGGGCGACGGCGAGGCCGAACCGGGCGGCCGGCACACCGGGCAGACGGCTCCGCCCAGCGGTGCCGAAAAAGCGCTGTGCGGGCCGGGTGCACCGCAGCGGGCGCATTCGGTGAAGCTGGGCGCCCACCCGGCGGTGGCCAGGGCGCGGAGCAGGTAGGAGTCCAGGATCAGTTCGGGGGCATGCGCTCCCCGGCTGAGGGCGGCAAAGGCACCGATCACCAGCTGGTAGTGTGCCCTGGCCGAGTCGCCGTCAATGTCGGTCAGCCGCTCCGCCGTTTCGGCGATGGCTGCGGCTGCCGTGTAGCGGGCGTAGTCGGCGGCAATGCCGTGTCCGTACGCGCCCTTGGTTTGTGCCTGGGTCACAATGTCCAGGTTGCGGCCGTGGGAGAGCTGGAGTTCGGCCACCATAAACGGCTCCAGCCGGGCGCCGAACTTGCTCGATGTCCGGCGCACGCCCTTGGCCACGGCACGGACCTGGCCGTGCTCCCGGGTCAGCAGCACAAGGATGCGGTCCGCTTCCCCCAGCTTGTGGGTTCGCAGGACCACCGCATCATCCCGGTAGGTTCGGGACGCAAAGGATTTCGCCACCCTGCTATTTTCCCACGCGCAGACGCGCCCGGCGGACCGTTGCCGCCGGGCGCGTCCGGGCAGGGCCGGAAGCCGCGGTCAGGCCTGGTCCCGGATGGCCCGGTTCACGGCGGAGATGACGGCCTTCAGCGCGGACATGGTGGTGTTGGGGTCGATGCCCACACCCCAGAGCACCCGCTCCCCCACGGCCAGTTCCACGTAGGCGGCGGCCCGCGCGTTGCCGCTGGCCGAGAGGGCATGCTCGGTGTAATCCAGCAGCCGGACGTCAATGCCGTCCTGGCCCAGAATTTCCAGCAGGGCCGCAATCGGACCGGTGCCGCTGGCCATCCGCCGCTGCGGCACACCGTCAACGTTCAAAGTCGCTGTCAGGTTGAACCCGCCGTCTGCCGGAGTGTCGGCATTCACGGAGACCAGTTCGTAGTGTCCCCAGGCCGCGGCGTCGGACTCCGGCGTATGCGGCAGGTACTCGTCCTGGAAGACCTTCCAGAGTTCTGCGCCGGTGATTTCGCCGCCGGCGGTGTCGGTGCGGCGCTGGATAACGCCGGAGAACTCGATCTGGGCCCGCCGCGGCAGGTCCAGGTTGTGCTCGTTCTTGAGCAGGTACGCCACCCCGCCCTTCCCGGACTGGGAATTGACGCGGATAACGGCCTCGTAGCTGCGGCCGATGTCCTTGGGGTCGATGGGCAGGTACGGGACCGCCCACGCGATCTCATCCACGGTTTTCCCGGCTGAGGCCGCGTCCTTCTCCATGGATTCGAAGCCCTTCTTGATGGCGTCCTGGTGGGAGCCGGAGAAGGCGGTGAAGACCAGGTCGCCGCCGTACGGGGACCGTTCGGGCACCGGCAGCTGGTTGCAGTACTCCACGGTGCGGCGGATTTCGTCCATGTCGGAGAAGTCGATCTGCGGGTCGATGCCCTGGCTGAACATGTTCATGCCCAGGGTCACCAGGTCCACGTTGCCCGTGCGCTCACCGTTGCCGAAGAGGCAGCCCTCAATCCGGTCCGCACCGGCCAGGTACCCCAGCTCCGCGGCGGCGACACCGGTCCCGCGGTCATTGTGCGGGTGCAGGGACAGGATGACGGATTCGCGGCTGGCCAGGTTCCGGTGCATCCACTCAATGGAGTCGGCGTAGACATTGGGAGTGGTCATTTCCACGGTGGCCGGCAGGTTCAGGATCATCTGCCGGTCCGGGGACGCCTCCAGGACTTCGGCCACCGCGTCGGAAATACGGGCGGCAAAGTCCAGCTCCGTGCCGGTGTAGGACTCCGGCGAGTATTCGTACGTGACGTCCACGCCCCGCAGCTGTTCCTCATACTTCCTGCACAGCCGGGCACCGGCGAGGGCGATGTCCACAATGCCGTCCCGGTCCGTGTTGAAGACCACCCGCCGCTGCAGGATGGAGGTGGAGTTGTAGAGGTGCACAATGGCACGGTCCGCACCCTGGAGGGACTCGTAGGTCCGTTCGATCAGGTGTTCCCTGGACTGGGTGAGTACCTGGATGGTGACGTCGTCGGGAATCCGGTCACCCTCGATCAGCTGGCGCACAAAGTCGAAATCCAGCTGTGAAGCTGACGGGAAGCCGACCTCGATTTCCTTGAAGCCCATCTTCACCAGCAGGTCGAACATCTTGTGCTTGCGCTCGGGTGTCATGGGATCGATCAGTGCCTGGTTGCCGTCCCGCAGGTCCACGGCGCACCAGCGCGGTGCCTTGGTGATGAGTTTGCCGGGCCAGGTCCGATCCGGCAGGTCCACGGCGATCTGTTCGTGGAACGGAACGTACTTCGACGTCGGCATACCGGAGGACTGCTGTGCATTACGCATGGTGTTGTTGTGGCCTTTTCTAGTCGATCATCAGAAATAGTGGCCGGGCAACACAAACTCCGCAGCGAGGGGTCGGCCTAAGCAGGTGCTTGTGTGGCCTCGCCGCGGCAGCTAAGGAGAAGGATCTCTGCGTGCACGTGATCACAGTAACACGCAGAGGATCCCCCCTTTCAAACGCTAGTTCCCAAATGCCGACTGGCACGTAACCTGGGCTGCGGTCTGGCCGCTCAGGTCGCCCAGGTCACCCAGGTCCTTCATGGCGGTTCCCGCGGTGAAGTCCGCGCCGATCTCCACCGACACTCCGGCGTAGGCGGCGCTGAGCACTACCTGCACGTCGGGGATGTTCAGGGTCCGGGCCACCTCCAGTGCCATTTCCTCATAGCCGTAGCCGTAGAAGATCTGGGTGGCAGGGCTCTGGGTGGCGGCCGTGCCGTTGGCCAAGGCCTGAACGAACCCCTTGGACAGCAGGAACTGGGCGATGGCGGCATCCCGGCCCTGGGTGCCGGACGCATTCACCAGGGTCACCGGGACGGACGCCGGATCCACGGCCGGGGCCGCCGGCTCCGCGGGAACGGCGGTGCCGGTTTCGGATCCCGTTGCCGTACCTGCCGGTGCCGACGGTGTGGCCGACGCCGTGATTCCCTGGTCCGAGACCAGGGCGTCGAAGAGCGGCTGCGCCTTCTCTTCGTCGAGGGCGAGGCGGTTCGGATCGTATTCCCAGGGCATTACCGGGGCGGTCACGAAGGCCACCTTGCCCAGGTCCACGTCCTTGAGCCGGGTGGCAAGGGACACCAGGTCCGGAATCTGCGCCAGGCCTTCGTCCACCGTCAGGTTCTTGGTGACGGTTTCGGCGATGGAATAGAGCTTGGGCAGGTTGTTCAGCGTGCCTTCGTCCTTGACCTTGCGGACCATGGAGGCGAGGAAGCTTTGCTGGGCACGGATGCGGCCTTCGTCGCCGCCGTTGCCGAACCCGTGCCGGGTGCGGAGGAATGCCAGTGCCTGGTCGCCCTGGACGCTGCTCACGCCGGCGGGGATGTCCAGGCCGGACAGCGGGTCATTAACGGGCTGGTTGACGCAGACTTCAACGCCGCCGAGGGTGTTCGACAGCTCCTTCACGGCATCAAAGTCGGCCATCATGAAGTGGTCGATGGTCAGGCCGGTCAACTCGTTGATCGCGGCAACGGTGCACCCCGGCCCGCCGTTGCCCAGGGCGCCGTTCAGCTGTCCCATGTCCATGGCCTCGTAGACGGTGCCGGTGGAGGGGTCCTCACATTGCGGCAGGGGAACCATCAGATCGCGGGGGAAGCTCACCACGGTGACGTTGGACCGGTCCGCCGAAAGGTTGACCAGCATCATCACATCGGAGTTGTTCGAGTTCTGGCCGTCGCGGTTGTCGGTGCCAAGGACCAGGATCTGCATCGGATCGGTGCTGGCGTCCACCTGCTCGGCCGGCTTGTCTCCGGCGCCCAGGTTCAGCGGCTGGGTATCGAAGTTGCCCTGCAGCCGCATCACCTGCACGACGCCGAAGACAACCCCGGCCACGAGGACCAGGGAAAGAAGAGCGGCAATGCCCTTGAGGACCGGGTGGCCGGCCGACTTCCGCCGGGAAAGGTGGCGTCCGCCGGGTTCAGCGGAAGCACCCCTCCTGGTAGTGGGTTGTCCCAAGGGGCCGCCGCCCGTTGCGGCACGGCGAGATGACATAGCCGGTCCCCTTCATGAATCGATATGCTCAAACGAATGTACAAAGTGTACGGGCTGCTCCTGTGTGTTTGCCGGGCGCAGCACCGTGGCGGCGGCACGGAATTCCGTGCCGCCAACCGCCAGGCCCGGGTCAGAACCCGAGTTTCACCAGCTGTTTCGGGTCCCGCTGCCAGTCCTTGGCGATCTTGACGTGAAGGTCAAGGTACACCTTCGTGCCCAGCAGCGCCTCGATGCCGCGGCGTGCCGTGGTGCCGACGTCCCGCAGCCTGGAGCCGCCGCGGCCGATGATAATGGCTTTCTGCGAGGAACGCTCCACGTAGAGGTTCACCCGGACATCGAGCAGCGGGTTCTCCTCGCTGCGCCCTTCACGGGGAACAATCTCCTCCACCACCACGGCTAGGGAGTGCGGCAGTTCGTCCCGCACACCTTCCAGCGCCGCTTCACGGACCAGTTCGGCCACCATGACCGCTTCGGGCTCGTCCGTGAGTTCGCCGTCCGGGTAAAGCGGCGGCGAAGCGGGCATATGGCCGGCCAGCACATCCGCCACGGTATCCACCTGGAAGCCGTCCGCCGCCGACACGGGGACGACGTCGGCCCAGCCCGACTCGCCCAGCACCTCGTTGCCGAGGGCAGTGACAGACATCAACTGCTTGGCCAGTGCGGCGCGGTCCACCAGGTCCGTCTTGGTGACCAGGGCAATGACCGGTGTCCGCTTCAGGGCCGCGAGCTGGGCGGCAATGTAGCGGTCGCCGGGGCCCACGGCCTCATTGGCCGGCAGGCAGAAGCCGACGGCGTCGACTTCGGCAAGGGTGTCCGCCACAAGCTCGTTGAGCCGCTTGCCGAGGAGGGTACGCGGGCGGTGCAGGCCGGGAGTGTCCACCAGGATCACCTGTGAGTCCTCGCGGTGGACGATGCCGCGGATGGTGTGCCGGGTAGTCTGCGGCTTGGCGGAGGTGATGGCCACCTTCGAACCGACCAGCGCATTGGTCAGGGTGGACTTACCGGCGTTGGGCCGGCCCACCAGGGAAACGAATCCTGCGCGGAACTTCGGTTCAGTCATTGCGGGGTACCAATTCTGTAGAGCGGGTGCGCGGGGCGGCATTTCTGCCCTCGTCGCTGTTTTCTTCTTCTTGGGCGGGAAGGGCCTTCCACGCCAGGACATGGGACACGCGGTTGCGCCTGCCTTCGAGGCGTTCGGCGTGCAGGACTATGCCTTCAACCTCCACCTCGCTGCCCACGATGGGGACACGGCCAAGGGCCTTGGCCAGCAGGCCGCCCACCGTATCCACTTCATCATCCTCCAGTTCGACGTCGAACAGCTCACCCAGGTCGTCAATGCCTGCCTTGGAGCTGACCCGGTAGCGGCCGTCGCCAAGGTCCTCGATCTCGGGCCGTTCGGAGTCATACTCGTCCACGATTTCGCCGACGATCTCTTCGATGAGGTCCTCGAGGGTGACCAGGCCCGCCGTTCCGCCGTATTCGTCAATGACGATTGCCACGTGGGTCGACTCACGCTGGAGTTCCTGCAGCAACTCGCTGACGGCCTTGGATTCGGGCACGTAGCGCACGCTGCGGGCGAAGTCCTCGACCTTCTGCACTGACCCGTGCTCCGGGTCGCTGTGGATGCTGGCGGCGACGTCCTTCAAATAGAGGATTCCCACCAGGTGGTCCGCACTGTCCTCAATAACCGGCACCCGGGAGTATCCCGAGCGCAGGAACAGCGACATGGCCTGGCGCAGGGTGCTGCCGGCCTCGATGCAGACCATGTCGGTGCGCGGGACCATGACGGACCGGACCTTGGTGTCGCCGAGTTCGAAGACGGAGTGGATCAGTTCGGCCTCGGTGTCTTCGATCATGTCCGCGTCCGATGCCCGGTCCAGCAGTTCCCGGAATTCCTCCTCGGTGAAGAAGGCCGCATCCGGGCCCTGGGTACCGGGCGCCACTGCGGAACCCAGCCGCACCAGCCAGCCGGGGATGGGACCCAGCACGGCCCGCAGCACGCGCACCAGCTGCGCGGTCAGGACCACGACGGCGGTGACGTGCTTGCGTCCGATCTGCCGCGGGGAGACCCCCACCAGCACAAAGCCGACGGCGGCCATGGTCACGGTGGCCAGCAGTCCGGCCAGCCAGATGTTGTCCAGCACCAGCTGGAAGATGGTGGCCACGGAGACGGCCATGGCCATTTCAAACCACACCCGCCAGAAGCGCAGCGCGTGCATATGTGCCACCGGGTGCGCCAGGATGCGGCGCAGCGGAGCTCCTGCCTTGCCGTGGAGCAGCGCCTCGGCGTCCTGCCGGGGCAGGTAGCCGTAGGCGGACTCAGCAGCGGTCAGCAGGCCCGCCAGGACCATAAAAGCCATGGCCATGACGATGAGGACGCCAATGCTCAACTTCGGGTCTCCTTGGGGGCCTGTTTACCCAGGTAGGCGGAGAGGAGGCGCCGCTGGAGGCCGAACATTTCCTTCTCTTCCTCCGGCTCGGCGTGGTCGTACCCCAGCAGGTGCAGTACGCCGTGGGTGGTCAGGAGCAGCAGCTCTTCGCCGGTGCTGTGGCCGGCGTCGGAGGCCTGCCGGGCCGCCACCTGCGGGCAGAGCACAATGTCACCCAGGACGCCCGCGGGGGTGATCCGCCCGGATGTCCCGGGACGCAGCTCGTCCATGGGGAAGGACAGCACATCGGTGGGACCGGGCAGGTCCATCCACTCGATGTGCAGCTTTTCGATGGCGTCCTCGTCCACCAGGATGATGGACAGGTCCGCTTCGGGGTGCACATAGAGGCTGTCGAGCAGGTAGCGGCCCAGCCGGGCCAGCTCCTCCTCATCGACGCCGGTTGCACTGGATTCGTTATTTACTTCAATGCTCATGAACGGGCCTCCCGCCCCTGGCTGCCGTTGCTGCGGCTGCCGTTGGAATGTCCGCTGTTGCCGGAATGTCCGCCGCGGCTGCGCCGCGCTTCGTCCCACTCGCTGTAGGCGGTGACAATGTCACTGACCAGGCGGTGGCGGACGACGTCGGCGGCCTGCAGTTCAGAGAACGCGACGTCGTCAATGTCGCCGAGGATGTCGTGCACGATGCGCAGGCCGGACGCGGTGCCGCCGGGCAGGTCCACCTGGGTCACGTCCCCGGTGACCACCATCTTGGAACCGAAGCCCAGGCGGGTCAGGAACATCTTCATCTGTTCCGGCGTGGTGTTCTGCGCTTCGTCCAGGATGATGAAGGCGTCATTCAGAGTGCGCCCGCGCATGTACGCCAGCGGTGCCACTTCGATGGTGCCCGCTGCCATCAGCCGCGGGATGGACTCCGGGTCCATCATGTCGTGCAGCGCGTCGTAGAGCGGACGCAGGTACGGATCGATCTTGTCGCTCAGGGTACCGGGCAGGAAACCCAGCCGCTCCCCCGCCTCCACGGCCGGCCGGGTCAGGATGATCCGGTTTACTTCCTTCTGCTGCAGGGCCTGCACTGCCTTCGCCATGGCGAGGTACGTCTTGCCCGTGCCTGCGGGGCCGATGCCGAAAACCACGGTGTTGCGGTCGATCGCATCCACATAGTTCTTCTGGTTCAGGGTCTTGGGCCTGATGGTCTTGCCGCGGGTGGACAGGATGTTCTGCGTCAGCACATCCGACGGCCGGTGGGCGCTCTGCTCACGGAGCATGCTGATCAGCTGCTCCAGGACCTGCGGCGTGACGCGGGTCTGGTTCCGGGCCAGGACGCGGACTTCGTTGACCAGCCGGACGGTCTGCTCCACGTCGGCTGCCGGTCCGGACACGGACAGTTCGTTGCCCCGTACCATCAGGCTCACCGCGGGGTTGGCCGCCTCAATGATCCGCAGGGCCTCGTCATTGGCCCCCAGCGACTGGACCATGTGTTCCGTGGAATCGAAGACTATTGTCTGGGTGTCCAGTCGGATGGTGCCGATTTCCATTGAAGATTCGGTCATATATACGGCCTTCCCAGGCCTTTCATCGCCCCTTACAGAGTCCGGTATCAGGTGGTGCTGTGCAGTTCAGTGGTGCTGTGCGGTTCGGTGGTGCCGGCGCCGTATGTCTTTAACGACACCTTGTAAAAAACACCGCGGCACGGACGTTTATTTCCCTGCGTTCCCTGCCGGCTACCTAAATCTTACTTGATGTGCCCGTCCCCGGACGGAGGAGCGGCAGGTTTATCTCAGCACCGCAACGGTGATGTCTCAATCGTGTTTCAGTCCGGCCGAGGGCCGGTGAACGGTACGGATCGGGCCGATGCCGTATGCAAAGGTTGAACACGTACCTTTTACCAACGCCTTGAAGGAGGGTCGATGTCCGCCGGTAAACTCCGCCATGCTTCCTCCCTCCCCGGCTTCCGCGGGCGGCTGCTGCTGGCGGTTTCGGTACTGGCCGCCGGCACGCTGATGCTGGAAGGGTGCGGCGTGGTGGCCGAGAATCCGACCATCACCATGCCCACCACCTTTGCCGCCGGCCAGGCGCCCAAGGGTGCGGCCATGACCATCTCCCCGCCGGCCGAGGCCGGCGTCACCGACACCCTGATGCCCGTCTATTGGCTCGGCCTGAATGAGGCCACGGTCAGCCTGTACCGTGAGTTCCTTCACTCGGATAACACCGGCGATCCGATCGGCGAAGCCGTCAAGGCCATGACCGCGGGCAAGCCACTGGACCAGGATTACTTCACGCCCTGGCATCCCGCAGATAACGTAACCGCCTCCATTTCGAACACGAACGTCATCACCGTGGACATTTCCTCCAACGCCTTCAAGGGTTCCCTTGATGCCGGCATGGCCCACCGGGCCGTGCAGCAGCTGGTGTACACCGCCACTGCCGCGGCCGCCAATGCCAAGCTGACGGCCGTTGGGCAGGAAAGCTCCGTCGTCATCCTCGTGGACGGCAAGGCCGGCTACCAGGCGTTCGGCCATGAATCCCTGGACGGGCCGCTGCGCCGGGACCCGGCCCTGACGGCGCCCATCTGGATTATCGACCCGCAGGAATCCCAGGCCCGCGGCACCGGCCTCAACGTCAGCGGCACGGCCGTGGCCCGGGAATCCGAGCTGCACTGGCGTGCCGAGCCGGTAGTGGCCGGAAGGCCGTCTCCGGATGCTGTCGCCTCCGGCAAGGTCACGCTGGACGCAGCCGTGGGAGAGACCGGTTCCTTCAGCTTCTCCTCCACCCTTGCGCCGGGCGAATACAGCATCAGCGTTTTCTACGCCGGAAGTGAAGCCGCCGGCGACTCCAAGCGGATCACCATCACGGCTGCGCCGGGGTCACCCGAAGACTGAGCCGGCGGGACCCGGTCCGCCCCGGGCTGCCCGGTTCCTCCTTCTACCAGCGGCCCAGCAGTTGGTTGAGCACGGCGAGGGCCGAGGGCCCGGCGGTGGAGGACCGCAGCACATGCGGTCCCAGCCGGACAGCCACTGCCCCGGCGGCGCGCAGCTGCTCCAGTTCAGCCGGGCTGATGCCGCCTTCCGGTCCCACCACCACGGCAATGTCCGCAGGTGCGGATCCGGCGTCCGATGCCGCCCGGCGCCGGACCATTTCCGCAACCGCTCCGGACAAGGGAGCATCCGCTTCCTCGTGCAGGACGAGGACCAGGTCCAGCCCTTCGAGGCGCCGCACCAGTGCCTTGCTGTCCAGGACCGGCTCGACGGCGGGAATGCGGGAGCGCCGGGACTGTTTGGCGGCCGCAGCGGTCAGGGCCTGCCACTTGGCTTGTCCCTTGGCGGCCTTTTCGGTACGCCAGCGGACTATGCTGCGGTCCGACTGCCAGGGAATGACCGTATCCACACCCAGCTCCGTGGCAGCTTCGACGGCCTGCTCATCCCGGTCTCCCTTGGCGAGGGCCTGGACGAGGATGAAACGCTCGGCGTCAGCAGGTTCCTCGGTCACGGCTTCCACCGCGAGCTCCAGCAGGGACGGTCCGGTTTCCGTGACGGTGCCGGTGATCCGGCGTCCGGCACCGTCAACAACATCCACGGCCTCGCCGGCACTGATCCGTTTTACGGCGACGGCGTGGCGGGCTTCGGAGCCCTCCAAGCGGAACGTTCCGCCGGGATGTGCAGCTGCCACCTGTGCCGGATCGCCGAAAAAGATCGGGTTGGTCATGCTAGAGGTTGCCCAGCCGGTCCCGCAGCTTGGCGAAGACGCCGGTGCCGGAGCTGTTCAGCCGGCCCTCGCTGTATTCCTCCCCGCGCAGGTGGGCGAGCTTGCGCAGCAGCTCTTCCTGTTCGGAGTCCAGCTTCTGCGGGGTTTCCACGTGCAGGTGGACCCGCAGGTCGCCACGGCCGTGGCCGCGGAGGTGGGTGACACCCAACCCGTTCAGCACGGATACCTCACCGGACTGCGTTCCGGGCTTGACGGTGATTTCCTTCTCGCCGTCGAAGGTGTCCAGGGTGACGGTGGTGCCCAGGGCGGCGGCGGTCATCGGCACGGTGAGGGTGGCGTGCAGGTCGTCGCCTTCCCGGAGGAACGTCGGATCGTTGTTGACCCGGATCTCCACGTACAGGTCGCCCGAGGGCCCGCCCGCAACGCCCGCCTCGCCCTGCTGGCTGAGCTGGATGCGGGTACCGGTAGCCACGCCGGCCGGGATCTTGATGTTCAGGGTGCGGCGGTTGCGGACGCGTCCTTCACCGGAGCATTCGTGGCAGGGGTCCGGGATAACCGTTCCGTAGCCGTTGCAGGTGCCGCAGGGCGCGGAGGTCATGACCTGGCCCAGGATGGAACGGACGGCTCGCTGGACCTGACCGGTGCCGTGGCAGATATCGCAGGTACGCGGCGAGGTTCCCGGCTGGCAGCAGGAACCGTCACAGGTGGGGCACACGACGGCGGTGTCGACGTCGATCTTCTTGTTGATGCCGAAGACGGCATCCTTCAGGTCGATGCGCACGTTGATCAGCGCATCCTGGCCGCGCCGGGCACGGGACGCCGGGCCACGTCCGCCGCCGGGGGCGGCACCACCGAAGAAGGTGTCGAAGATGTCCTGGAAGCCGAAGCCCTGGCCGCCGAAACCTCCGCCGCCGAACCCGTTGTCGGTTCCGTTCTCGTTGCCCGTGGTGTCGTAGATGCGGCGCTTCTCCGGATCGGAGAGGACCTCGTAGGCGTGCGTTACGGCCTTGAACTCGTCGGCAGCACCCGGAGCGTTGTTCACGTCCGGATGCAGCTTGCGGGCAAGCTTCCGGTACGCCTTCTTGATTTCTTCACCGGTGGCGTCTCGTCCGACACCCAGAACCTGGTAGTGATCGCTCACTCGTGCACATCGCTTCCTGTATTGCCTGCCTCCGGTGCCGGAGGCGTTGTTTGTGGTCCGCCGGATGTCCCCGGCGGGACGGCGCCGCAGCTGCTGCGCGCCGGACTAGTTGTTCAGTATGCGGGAGAGGTACCTGGCCACGGCCCGGACCGCAGCCATGGTGGTGGGGTAATCCATCCGGGTGGGGCCCAGGATGCCGACTTTCGCCGACGCGTCCGGTCCGTACCCGGTGGCCACCACCGATGCTTCCGACAGTCCGCCATGCGGGTTCTCGCGCCCGATCCGGACGGCGACGCCGCGGGCGTCCTGCTCCATCTCGGACAACAACCGCAGCATCACGACTTGTTCCTCGAGGGCTTCCAGGACCGGTCCGATGGTCAGCGGGAAGTCTACCGTTGAGCGGGCCAGATTGGCCGTGCCGGCCATAACCATGCGGTCTTCCCGGTTGATTCCGGCCAGCATTTCCAGGCAGTTCCCCAAGGCATTGGCTACCCGCCGGCTGGCTGCCGGTACCGTGGCCAGCGCTTCTGTGAGGTGGCTGGTGATGCTGCTCAGCGGCGTGCCGGCCAAGGCAGAGAGGAAATGGTGGCGCAGGTCCAGCAGGTCCGGTTCGGTGACTGCCTGCGGCACCGTGATGACCCTCTGCTCCACGCGTCCGGTGGTGGAGATGAGCACCACCAGCACCTGGGCAGGTGCCAGCAGCACGAATTCGATATGCCGCACCTTGGCGTTGCCCAGATGCGGGTACTGCACCACGGCCACCTGGTTGGTCAGCTGGGACAGCAGCCGCACGGTGCGGTCCATGACGTCGTCCAAGTCATCCGCACCCTCAAGCAGGGAGGAGATGGCCCGGCGTTCGGGGGCTGAGAGCGGTTTGACGTCCGAGATGCGGTCGACGAACAGCCGGTAGCCCTTGTCCGTGGGAATCCGGCCGGCCGACGTGTGCGGGGCGGTAATGAGCCCCTCTTCCTCAAGGGCAGCCATGTCGTTGCGGATGGTGGCCGAGGAGACGCCCAGCTGGTGCCGCTCCACCAGTGCCTTGGAACCGACCGGTTCGCGCGAATGGACGTAGTCCTCAACAATGGCGCGGAGGACCTCGAGTCGGCGTGGCTCACTCATGGTTTTCCCTCCCAGTTGGTCGGCGGATGGTCCGTCGGGTTGATCGGCGGGCCTGGCGGACGGGACTGCACGGCCTGCGGAGCGCGCCCCGCTTAGCACTCACAGTGCCTAAGTGCTAAGTCTAATACGGATCAACGG
Organism: Arthrobacter sp. Y3224198; assembly: GCF_059090025.1. Lineage (NCBI taxonomy): Bacteria > Bacillati > Actinomycetota > Actinomycetes > Micrococcales > Micrococcaceae > Arthrobacter > Arthrobacter sp. Y3224198. The sequence continues at coordinate 104,395 of NZ_JBNHFG010000005.1, read as the reverse complement.
CGTTGCTAGCATTGAGTAAACCCGTGGCCAGCCGCGGGCATCGAGCCCGACCAAGCACCTGAGTGAGGCAATTTCCGTGTCCAGCTTTTCCTGGGGTCCGCAGGACATCACTGCGCCGGCCCGGACCGTCCTGCGCAAAGTCGGAGCCGAAACCGGCCTGGTCTTGGAAGATGTGGCCTCCGGGTGGGTGGGCGCCGTGGTCCGGGTGGAGAAATCCGGCGGCCTGCACCTGATGGTGCTCGAGGACCGGCGCGGGAAAACCAAATCCTTCGAACTCGGCTTCGGTTTCCTGCTGGAAGGCGAACCGGTGGAAGTGGTTCCCGCCGCGCCGGCCGGCAACGCGGCTCCGGCCCGTACTGCGTCGGGCTCCGTGCGGGTAGCCAACCAGCGGGCCCGCACCGCCCGGGCCAGCCGGATCTGGGTGGAAGGCAAGCACGACGCCGAATTGGTGGAGAAAGTCTGGGGCGACGACCTGCGGGTGGAAGGAATCGTCGTCGAGCCCCTCCACGGCGTCGACGACCTCTATTCGGCTGTGCGGGACTTTGCCCCCGGCCCCGGCCGCCGCCTCGGGATCCTGGTGGACCATCTGGTCCCGGGGTCCAAGGAATCCCGGATCGCCGCCGAAGCAATGACGTGCCCCGGCGCCGCCGGGAACGTGCTGATAGTCGGGCATCCTTATGTCGATGTCTGGCAGGCCATCAAGCCCTCCGTGATCGGCCGCAGCGCCTGGCCCGTGGTGCCGCGGCACCTGGACTGGAAGACCGGAATCCTGCAGGGACTGGGCTGGCCGCACCGGGACCACACCGACGTTGCCATGGGCTGGAAGAAGCTTTTGGGCCAGGTGCGCACGTACGCGGATCTGGAGCCCTCGCTGCTCGGGCGGGTGGAAGAAGTGATTGATTTCCTGACCGCGCCCGGATGAGACGTACAACTCACCGGTCGTCGCCGTTCCGTTATAAAGCACGCCAGACAGTACCCTTGAGTCAATACGTAGTAGCGGACCGACCCTGAGTCACCATGAGCAAAAGGAATATACGCCGTGTCCAACACACGCCAGAACCACCCGCCCCGACCGAAGGAACCCTCCCAGCCCCCGGTGTATCAGGGCGCCCCGGCCAATGCGCTTCCGCTGACCGCGTCCGAGGACCGGCAGTGGGCCACCTTGGCGCACTTCGGCGGGATTCTCGCCTTTGTTCCTTCACTGATCATCTACCTCGTCTTCCGTGACCGCGGCCCGTTCACTGCGCAGGAATCCAAGGAAGCGCTGAACTTCACCCTGCCGCCCAGCATTGCGGCGCTGATCGTCTGGGCCCTGTCCTTCATCCCCGTGGTGGGCGGCTTCTTTGCGGTCCTCAATGCCATGATCTGGGTCTACGTGGCCGTGTCCTCGGTGGTCGCGGGCATTGAATGCAACCGCGGACGCCCGTACCGCTACCCGTTCAACCTCCGCCGCATCAAATAGCGGAAACAGCCCCTGCCCGTATGGGCAGGGGCTGTTTTGGTTTAAGCAGTCGGTTTGTTTAGGCAGTCTTATTCCGGCCGGGTTTCCGTCCGGGCGCAGTTTCAGTCCGGCAGCAGCCGGCGGACCACGGCGTCAGCCAGCAGGCGGCCGGTGCCGGTCAGGAGAACCTTGCCGGTCAGCGCGGCCCGGGGGTCCACCAGCCCGTCCGCCATCAGTCCGGCCACGGCCAGCCGGCCGGGCTCGCGCAGGCGGCTAAGGTCCAGCCCTTCGGCCAGCCGGGTACGCAGCATGACGTCTTCCACGTACCGGGTGTCGGCGTCGAGCGTTTCGCGGCCGACCGCCGGGGACTCGCCCGCGGCGATCCGCTGGGCGTAGGCCGTGGGGTGCTTGGCGTTCCACCAGCGCACACCGCCGGCGTGGGAGTGCGCACCGGGACCGATCCCCCACCAGTCATCGCTGCGCCAGTAGGCCAGGTTGTGCCGGCACTCGTCGGCCGGGGTGCGGGCCCAGTTGCTGACCTCGTACCAGGACAAACCGGCAGTGGTCATCATTTCATCGGCCAGGACATACTTGTCCGCGTGGTCATCGTCGTCGATGGGCGGGACCTCCCCGCGCCGCATCCGGGCGGCGAGCTTGGTGCCTTCCTCGATGATCAGGGCGTAGGCCGAGATATGGTCCGGCTCGTAGCTGAGCGCTTCTTCCAGGGAGACCTTCCAGTCCGCCATGGATTCCCCGGGGGTGCCGTAAATCAGGTCCACGCTGACGTGCAGCCCGGCGTCGCGCGCCCACTTCACTGCCTGCGGCACCCGCGACGGGGTGTGCGTGCGGTCCAGCACGGCCAGCACGTGGGGCACGGCCGACTGCATGCCGAAGGACACCCGTGTGAAGCCGGCGTCGGCGAGCAGCTGCAGGGACTGAGGCGTCACCGAATCGGGATTGGCCTCGGTGGTGACTTCGGCACCGGGCTTCAGCCCCCACTGGTCGACGGCGGTCCGCAGGATCATGGCCAGATCCTCGGCCGGGAGCAGCGTGGGAGTGCCGCCGCCGAAGAAGACGGTGCCCATCGGCCGATCAGGCATCCCGGAGAGGCGCAGCGCGTCGGCAGCGAATACTACTTCCTGCGCGGCTGTGGCGCCGTAGGCCGCCTGGGAGGCACCGCCGCCGAGTTCGGTGGCGGTGTAGGTGTTGAAGTCGCAGTAGCCGCAGCGGACGGAGCAGAACGGGATGTGGACGTAGAGTCCGAAGTTCCGTTCCGCGGCTCCGTCCGCGGCCTGTGCGGGGAGGAGGCCGTCCGCCGGTGCGGGGTCTCCGAGGGGCAGTGCGCTGGGTGTCACTTCTTGGATTTGTCCTTGGATTCGTCTGAGGAAAGCGCCGCGACGAAGGCTTCCTGCGGAACTTCCACACGTCCCACCATCTTCATGCGCTTCTTGCCTTCCTTCTGCTTTTCGAGCAGCTTGCGCTTACGGCTGATATCGCCGCCGTAGCATTTGGCGAGCACGTCCTTGCGGATGGCGCGGATGGATTCGCGGGCAATGATCCGGGAGCCGATGGCGGCCTGGATGGGCACCTCGAACTGCTGGCGCGGAATGAGTTCGCGCAGCTTGCCGGTCATCATCACGCCGTAGCTGTAGGCCTTGTCCTTGTGGGTGATGGAGCTGAAGGCATCCACCTGCTCGCCTTGGAGCAGGATGTCCACCTTGACCAGGTCGGCCACCTGCTCGCCGTCGGCCTTCCAGTCCAGCGAGGCGTAGCCGCGGGTCTTGGACTTGAGGACGTCGAAGAAGTCGAACACGATCTCGGCCAGCGGCAGGCGGTAGCGGATTTCCACCCGGTCTTCGGAGAGGTAGTCCATGCCGCCCAGGACGCCGCGGCGGGACTGGCACAGCTCCATGATGGCGCCGACGAATTCGCTGGGCGCCAGGATGGTCGCGGCCACCATCGGCTCGCGGACCTCTTTGATCTTGCCCTCGGGGTACTCACTGGGGTTGGTCACCGTGACCACCTTGTTGTCCTCCAGCGTCACCTCGTACTCCACGTTGGGGGCGGTGGAGATCAGGTCCAGATTGTACTCACGCTCAAGCCGCTCTCGGGTGATTTCCAGGTGGAGCAGACCCAGGAAGCCCACCCGGAATCCGAAGCCCAGCGCGGCGGACGTCTCGGGTTCGTATACCAGGGCGGCGTCGTTGAGCATCAGCTTTTCGAGCGCGTCTCGCAGCACCGGATAGTCGGCGCCGTCGATGGGGTACAGCCCGGAGAACACCATGGGCTTGGGATCCGCGTAGCCGGGCAGCGATTGCGTGGCCGGCTTGGCCAGGTTGGTGACGGTGTCACCCACCTTGGAAAGCCGCACGTCCTTCACACCGGTGATCAGGTAGCCCACCTCGCCGACGCCGAGACCCTTGGAGGGGGTGGGTTCGGGCGAGCTGACGCCGATTTCCAGCAGTTCGTGGCTGGCCCGCGTGGACATCATCTGGATGCGTTCGCGCGGGGACAGGGACCCGTCCACCACGCGGACGTAGGTGACCACCCCGCGGTAGGTGTCGTAGACGGAGTCGAAGATCATGGCCCGGGCCGGGGCGGCCGGGTCGCCCACGGGGGCGGGGATGTCCCGGACAATCTTGTCCAGCAGGGCTTCGACGCCCACGCCGGTCTTCCCGGAAACCTTCAGGACGTCGGCGGGGTCGCCGCCGATGAGGTTCGCCAGTTCCTCGGCGTACTTTTCCGGCTGCGCCGCCGGGAGGTCAATCTTGTTCAGGACCGGAATGATGGTCAGGTCGTTTTCCATCGCCAGGTACAGGTTCGCCAGGGTCTGGGCCTCGATGCCCTGTGCTGCGTCAACCAGGAGGATGGCGCCTTCGCACGCCGCCAGGGACCGCGAAACCTCGTAGGTAAAGTCCACGTGGCCGGGGGTGTCGATCATGTTCAGGGCGTAGGAGTCGCCGTCGACTTCCCACGGCATGCGCACGGCCTGCGACTTGATGGTGATGCCGCGTTCGCGCTCGATATCCATGCGGTCCAGGTACTGGGCCTTCATGTTCCGGTGCTCAACCACGCCCGTGGACTGGAGCATGCGGTCGGCCAGGGTGGACTTGCCGTGGTCGATGTGGGCGATGATGCAGAAGTTTCTGATGATCGCCGGATCCGTCGCGGCAGGCACCGGCGAGAAGCGGGCCATAGGTGACACTGTGGCGGTTCCTTTACTGTTTCCGGGATCGCTGCGCCCCGCGCGGGCGCGGAGCCGGACTCCCGGCTTTGCTGGTGGGTGATTCTGTCGAATTAACAGTCTCCCACGTTTGGCTGCCGCAACAGGAACCGGATCGCCGCCGCCTGCACCCTCCGTCTCCGCCGCCTAACGTAGAGCCATGCCCTTTAATGCACGTGCCTTTGCCTCACTCCTCCGCTCGGCAGCCCGCCTGCTGCGCCCGACGACGGCGCCCCGGGACGGCGGCGCGCCCGGTTCCGGTACCGGCGGGCCCCGGCGGACTACCTCTCCCCGACCGACGGCCCAGCCCGGCGCCCGCGGCACGGGACGGGCGCGCACGCCGTCGCCATCCCCCGGGCCCGTGGCCTCCTCCCCCGCTGCTGCACCCGGTACCCAAGGGACCGGACCGGCGTCGACGCCGTCCCGTCACGGTTATGCCGGCGACTACGCAGGGCCGGTACGCCCGGTGTACGCCCCGCAGCCGGACGGCGATCCCGATCCCGGCGAGGTGGTGTGGGCCTGGGTGCCCTACGAAGACGACCCCGCCCAGGGCAAGGACCGGCCGGTCCTGCTGATCGGCCGCAACGGCGGTCGCCTGCTGGCCCTGATGATGACAAGCCGGGACCGGAATAACTCCAACGCCTCCGATCCCCGCTACCTCGATGTCGGCACCGGCCCGTGGGACAGTAAAGGCCGGCCCAGCGAGGTGAAGCTGGACCGGGTACTGCAGCTGGACCCGGAAAGCGTGCGCCGGGAGGGTGCCGTGATGGGTGCCGAGGTATTCCGCCAGGTGGCGCAGGCACTGGCGAAGGTGCGCCCGGCGCGCTGATCCCCGGTTGCCCTGCGGCCGCCCAAACTCTGCTAACATTTATTGCTGTGTGTCCGCGCAGGTCGACGGGCACTTCGGTTCAGGCGCCACAAACGGTATCCCCACGCCACTCAGTCAATGTCTGAGCCGAAATTCCCTCACCGACCAAGTCCGCAATACAAAGAGAGTTTATAAGTGGCCAATATTAAGTCCCAGAAGAAGCGCATCCTCACCAACGAGAAGGCGCGTCAGCGCAACAACTCGGTGAAGTCCGAGCTGAAGACCGTCATCAGCAAGGTTGATGCCGCAGTCAAGGCCAGCGACAAGGACGCAGCAGCCGAAGCGCTGAAGACCGCCAGCCGCAAGCTGGACAAGGCCGTCAGCAAGGGCGTAATCCACAAGAACAACGCTGCCAACCGCAAGTCGGCCATCTCCAAGAAGGTCAGCGCGCTCTAAGCAGCAGCCAGTACAGACTTACCTCGTATGGCCGGTCCTTCGGGACCGGCCATACGTGTTTTAACCGGTGCCCGCGTCTTGACCGGCGGTTGTGTCTTTACCGGCGGCCCGTCTTGGCCGGCGGCCCGTGGCCGGGCGCGAAGTGCTACCGGCCGGAGGCCGCCAGGGCAATAACCGTCACGGCCCGCTCCACCGCGTACACCGGGTCCCGGCCGGCGCCCTTGACCTGGGCATCGGCTTCGGCGAGGGCCTGCACCGCCTCGATCAGGGACTCGGAGGACCAGCGCTGGGCATCCCGCCGGGCCTGGTCCACCTGCCAGGGAGCCATTCCGAGTTCCTTTGCCATGGAGGCGGAGGAACCGCGCAGGTTCGCTACCCGGGCCACGGCACGGACCTTCATGGCCAGGGCGCCGACCAGCGGCACCGGATCCACGCCCGTGTCCAGGGCATGCCGCAGCATGGACAGTGCCTGCGCGGCACGTCCTGCCAGCGCTGCGTCGGCCACCTTGAACGCCGTGGCTTCCACCCGGCCGCCGTAATAGCGTTCCACCAGCTCCTCGGTAACCTCGCCGGTGGAATCGCTGATCAACTGCTGGCAGGCGGCGGCCAGTTCCGAGAGCCGGGAGCCGACGGCGTTGACCAGGGCGCGGGCTGCGGCCGGATCGATGCGGCGGCGGGCGGACCGGAACTCCGAGGTGACAAATTCGAGCTTTTCCGCATCCTTCTTGAACGGCTGGCATTCCACAACGGGCGCGCCGGTGGCCTTGACGGCATCGAGCAGCTTCTTGCCGCGGTTGCCGCCGGAGTGGTGCAGTACCAGTACGGCATCCGGGGAGGGGTCCTTGAGATAGGCCAACGTCTCGGTGAGGAAGTCCTCGTTCATGGAGGCCAGGTTCACCGCTTCGATGAGTTTCGCCTCCCCGAACAGCGAGGGGCTGGACTGCAGGGTGAGTTCCCCGGAGGCGTAGGAGGCGGCGTCGAACTGCACCAGCTCGGTGTCCGGCTGCTTTTCCCGCAACACGGCCCGGAGCCGGTCACGCGCCCGGGAAGCCAGGTATTCTTCGGGACCCGCCAGCAGGACCACCGGGGCAGGTTCAACGTCCCGCCACGATACGGTGCGGGCGGATTTGCTGCCGGAGCTGCGTTTGGAGGGGACGGCCGGATTCACAGCTGGTGCTCCTGGGAGTGTGCGGGCGGACCGGGTCTTGCCGGGCCGCCGGAATAAGTGGAACTGAGCATACCCGCACAGCGGATACCTACCCTCCAAGGTTCCCACGCCCGCGGTCCGGCACCAATTCCGCCGCCCGGGGGGCGGTGCCGGTCAGGGCGGCAACCCGTTGACCGTCAGGGTTTGCCCGCGCCGTGTCACCAGGATGGTTCCCAGCCGGTCGGTTCGGGCTACCTCGGTGCCGGCCGACTCGAGGCCCGCCACGATCTGTGGGGCCGGATGCCCGTACTCGTTGTCCTCTCCCACTGAAATCAAGGCCAAGACGGGATGAACAGCCCGAAGCCATCCGTCTCCCCCGTTCCGGGCACCGTGGTGGGCCACCTTCAACACGTCGACACCGGTGCGCAGCCCGGGATGCGCCGCCAGCGTTGCTGCCGCCGCCTCGGTTTCCGCATCCCCGGTCAGCAGGATCCGCAACGGCCGGTCCGGGCTGCCCGCGTCCACGGACACCAGCAGCACGGCGCTGGCATTGTTTTCCTTCTCCTCCCCCGCCGAGGCGGACGGAATGGCGGCAGGCGGCCACAGGACTTCCCACTGCACATTGCCGGATTTCCCGGCCATTCCCTGTGTAAGCCGCACCCGTGGAGCCGCCGATCCGGCCAGGGCCGCCGTCAGTTCCTCCGGGAGTTCCGTACCCGCCGTGGAGTAGCCCACCTCACGTACCGTCCGTCCGGACAGAACGCCTGCGGTACCGCCGTAGTGGTCCAGGTGGGCGTGGGTGATCACCAAGAGGTCCACGCTCCGGACGGCCAGCGTATCCAGGCAGCGGTCCATGGCAGCGGGTTCCCCTCCCGCATCAATCACCACCGCACTGTCCGGCCCGGCGCGTATGGCCAGCCCGTCCCCCTGCCCCACATCGCAGGCGGCCACAACCCAGTCCCGCAGGGGTGTTCCGCGTTCCCCTTCCAGACTGCGTCCGACCAGCAACGTACCGCCGGGGACTACGAGCAGCATGGCGGCGCCTACGGCAAGGCCGGGTCGGATCCGGACGCTCCGTCGCCCGGCAACCACCGGTGACGCGGGTCTTGTGCCCGTCCGTGTGCGCAGGGTAAGAGGTACCCCTGGAGGCTGCCCACGGCGGGAAAGGTACACAAGCGCGGCAACGGCCACGGCGGTACCCGCGGCCATCAGAAAGGCACCTCTGCTGCCCTCCGGCCAGGGCAGCAGCGCGCCGGGTACCGCTTGGATAAAGCGCGCTGTTTCCGCGACCCACTTGGCCCCTGCTGCAGCAACCATCAGCGGGGCGGCCGCAAGCACCGGAAGCGTACAGACCGCAGCCACGGCCAGCATGCCCGCTATGGTCACGCCCGGAACCACCGGTGCGACCGCCAGGTTCGCCGGCACCGAATACACCGGCAGCTGCGGCTGCAGAAGGACCAGCACCGGACCGCAGAACAGTTGGGCCGCCACCGGCACTGCCAGTGCAGCCGCGAACCACCTCGGCAGCCAGCGGGACAATACCCGCACCAGATGCGGGCCCAGGAGCACCAGTCCCAGCGTGGCGCAGACCGAGAGGATGAACGCGTAGCTGGTGCACAACCACGGATCGATGGCCAGCAGGACTGTGATGGACAGGAGCAGCAGTGCCACGGGAAGCCGGCCCCGCCCCGAGAGAACCGCGAGGGTGCCCAGCCCTCCCATGACCGCAGCCCGTAACACGCTGGGATCGGGCCGGACGAGCAGGACAAACGCCGCCAGCCCGGCCAGTGCCAGCAGTACCGCCGCTGCGCGCGGCGCGCGGGCCGCCCGGGCGGCCAGGAAGATGAAGGCCAGCAGGTAGGAACAGTTCGCCCCGGACACTGCCGTCAGGTGGGTCAGGCCGATGTCCTTCATTGCCTGCGCCAGCTCCGGGTCCAAGTTGGAGCGGTCGCCAAGCACCATACCGGGAAGCAGGCCGTCCACGGAGGCTCCGTGGTTACGGGCTGCCTGTACAAAGCCGGTCCGCAGGCCGGCTGTTCCTGCATACCACCCGCCTGCGGGTTCGATGTCGGGTGCCGCGGCGGCACGCATTAACGCCAGGTTCCGGTCCCCCGGCGGCAGCTGTTGGAGGCCTCCGGCGCTGCTGAACCGGTCGCCCCACCTGATGCCGGCGTAGTCCTTCCCTCCCACCACCAGAATGGTCGCAGAGCTGGCGAACCGATTTCCGCCAGCTGTCGCGCTCTCTGCGACAGCATCCACCAGGTACCTGGGCTGCCCGGTGAAGTTGTCCGGGGCCCCTGGACGGGCGTCCGACACGGCACGGAATTCGGCAGTGACCGCAGCTCCCTCGGAAACAAGTGCCGCCATGGGGCCGCGTGTCCGCTCGGCCAGTGTTCCCGCCGCCCCGGCGCAAACCAGGGCCGCGGCTGCCAGCGGTACCGCTGTCCCTCGTGCCAGGGCGGCAAACCGCCGCCGGTTCCGGGCCGGTCCCCTGCCGGCGACTCGAGCCAGGACCAGCCCCAGCACGGCGACGACCGCAGCACTGCATGCCAACGCCCACCCGGCCCCGGGCGGAAAACGGACAGCCAGGAAAGCAGCGACCCAGGCAGCACCGGCAGTGGGAAGCAGCCGCAGTTCACGGAGCGGGGCCGGCACCGCCGTTACGTTGTCCGTGCGGGCCCGGGTGCGCGTCCACCGCGGCACCGGGAACCGCTGCGGCTCCGGCAACTGCTGCGGCCCCGGTGCAATCGGCGCCGCCTGGGGTACGCCACGGAGCGCGGAGGAGACGTAGCGCGACCACCCGGCCCTGCGCCGGGAAGGGATGCCCACCATCAGACCGAGACGAGAGGCAGCAGCGCAGCGAGCATGGCTTCACCGATCCCCGGTACGGCATCCAGGTCCTCCGGGCGGGTGAACTTTCCATGTTCCGTGCGCCAGGCAATGATGCGCTCCGCCAGCACGGGTCCCACCCGCGGGAGGGTCTGGAGCAGGTCCGAGTCGGCAGTGTTGAGGTTAACTCCCTCCCCGGGACCCATCGGCGTGCCGGAAGCCGCGCCGGGAGCCGACCCGGGACCAGGGATGGCGGCCACCTCTCCGCTTGGCTGAACGGCGGCTTCCCCAATACGCGGAACCAGCACCATGGCACCGTCTTCGAGCACGGCAGCGAGGTTCACCGCCGCCAGATCCACATCGGCGGCCGTTCCACCGGCGGCATCAACGGCGTCGATAATCCTGCTTCCAGCGGGCAACCGGACCACACCCGGACGCTGCACGGCGCCGGCAACGTGAACCACCACAGTGCCGGTTGTTCCGCTCTCCGTTCCGCGGCCCGACGTCACCGGCACCGGCGGCGGTTTCTCAGCCCCTGGCGAGCCAACGACATCCGGGGCATCTGTGTACCCGGACGGAACGCCGTTTTCTGAGGGTGCCGGCACTGCCGTGGCAAGGTCCACGCTGGAGACCGGAACCGGAGTCTGGTCCCTGAATAGGAATACCGCCGCGGTGCAGCCGCAGAGCAGGCAGGCGGCCAGGACTGCCGCCGGGAAGGAAAACGCCCACCGCCGCTTGGCCGGAAGCGTCTCCGGCCCGCGCTCTTCCCCGGCACGCCCGGCGGTGCAGCCTGAGCCTTCTTCCGGTTCGTCCTCAGAATCAGTCATCGGAGAATCGGTCATCGGCTGCAAGGCCGCGCGAGCCCCTTGTCCGGGCGATGCCGTGTCCCAGCGGTGTTGTGCCATGGACCGAAACTAACCGGACGCAGCGAAGCGGGTGTGTCCTACCCGGCTGCAGGTGGACAGTGCCCGCCTGTTCCGGACCGGTTCCGGGGCTGTGGAGGAAGGATTCTGCGGTGACGGGGCGCGGGTGACGGGGCGCGGGTGCCTTGGGGTGTCGCGTCGGGGGCTAATGCTGCCCGGAAGGATCCACATGCTGTCCCCAGGACACCTCACGATCCAAGGTTTCAAGGCCCGCCGGGTGCCGGCAGGGAACTGCGGCGGATCCTGAACGGCAGGCCGCTCGCCGTACTCGGGTGCTCCGGCAACTTTCAGTTCATTGTCCAGAGCCTCGATGCAATCAACGGTCCATCGCCGGGCTGCGCGGAGGCAACCATCTCCGAAGGAGACGCGTAGTTCCGCGTTGCTCTCCGGTTCTTCATACGCTTTGGACGAGGTCCAGGAGAGGTAAGAACTGCGCCTGAGGCCCGTGACCATCTGGATTGCGGAGTTGCTCAGCACGCCCCGGTCCGGTTGCCAGATGCGGGTCAGTTCAAGGAACCAGACGGCAGCCTCAGATATGCTCGACGCCGGGATCGAGCAACTCGGTGAGGCTCTTGCTCTCGACGGGCATAGCCTCGAAGTTGGACGCACGGCTTTGCACCTTCCGGGCCGAAGCGGCGTTAGTCGGCGGCGGCGGGTCCGGGAGCCTTAGGCCCTTTCGCCCCGGACCCCTTTCCCCCAGGCCCTTTAGCAGGTGAACCCTTCGCTGCGGACACCGACCCCGCCGCACTGGGCGGCACAGCCCCTGCATCAGATCCATCGCCGCGGCTTTCCTCCCCGGTCACCGCTACGGCCAACACGCCCAGTCCCACATGCGCGGCCAGCACCGCCGGCACCGGACAGATGAGGATTTCGACGTCGGGCGCGGCAGCGCCGATAATGCCGGCAAGCCGTTCGGCCTGGTCGGGATTGCCGAAATGATGGACGGCGGCCCGGACCTTCCCGGTCCGCCCGGCAATGTCCTGCTGCACCAGTTCGGCGAGCCTGGCCAGCGCTTTCGGGGCGGTGCGGACGCGTTCCAAGGGAACCACCCGTCCCTCGCGGATCACCAGGAGGGGTTTCACGGCAAAAAGCGTGCCCAACCAGCCGGCAGCGGCTCCGATGCGCCCGCCCCGCCGGAGCTGGTCCAGGCTGGGGACGTAAAACAGGATGTTCGACTCCGCGCAGACTGCACGGGCACAGGCAGCCACGGTTTCGGGCGGGCAACCGGCACGGGCGCTCTCAGCGGCCGCAGCCACTGCGAATCCCAGCCCCATGGCCGCCGTCGCACTGTCAATGACCTCCACCGGGAGGGCGGCCGACCGGGCGGCCAGGCGGGCCGAATCCACGGTGCCGGACAACTGGCCGGAAAGGTGCACGGACACCACCGAGGTGCACCCGGCGGCAGCCAGCTCGGCGTAGGCTGCCTCGAACCGGCCGGGCGCCGGGCGGGAGGTGCGCACCTCGTGCCCCTGGGCCAGGGCCATGGCCAGCGCCGGAATGAGCTCCTCGGAACCCTCTCCGTAAATCTGGTCCCCGATCATGACCGGCATGGGAACCACGCGGACAAACGGGGTCACCTTCGCGGCATCCGCCCAGCCCGGAGGCAGGGCGGACGCGGAATCGGTGACCACACCCACGGACGGCCCGGGGACGGCGGCAGGGCTGCGCTGCCGTCCCCGGGCCCGCGCTGCGAGGCGTTCCAGCCAGTCCATGGGTGCGGTGACGCCTAGGCCGGAACGATGTTCACAAGCTTGGGCGCCCGGACGATCACGGTGCGGATGCCGCGGCCGTCCAGCGTGCGCTGCACGGCGTCGGAGGCCAGTGCCGCCTCGCGCAGGTCATCCTCGCTGATGTCGGCGGCCACCTCCAGGCGGTCGCGGACCTTGCCCTGCACCTGGACGACGGCGGTGACCGTGTCCTGGACCAGCAGGTCCTTGTCCACGGTCGGCCAGCCGGCGTTGACCACGGAGGCGTCCCGGCCCAGCAGGTTCCACAGGTCCTCGGCCGTGTACGGGGCGAAGAGGCTCAGGATCACGGCAACGGCTTCGGCCGCTTCGCGGACGGCGGGGTCGGCGCCGCCGACGCCGGAGTCGATGGCCTTGCGGGTGGCGTTGACCAGCTCCATGAGCTTGGCGACCACCACGTTGAACTTGTTGTTCTCCAGCAGTTCGGTGGCATCGGCAACCGTCCGGTGGGTCAGCGCGCGCAGCTTCCGGTCACCGCCCGAGTAGTCGATCCCGGGTTCGCTGGTGATGTCCTGGCCCAGGCGCCAGGCGCGGGCCAGGAACTTCGCGGAGCCCGACGGCGAGACGTCGGCCCAGTCAACGTCGTCCTCCGGCGGGGAGGCGAAGACCATGGTCAGGCGCACGGCGTCCACACCGTACTTGTCCAGTTGCTGGCCGAGGTCCACGCCGTTGCCCAGGGACTTGGACATGGCCTTGCCACCGTTGAGCACCTGGCCCTGGTTCAGCAGCGAGCTGAACGGTTCGCTTGCCTCCAGCAGGCCCATGTCGTGGACCACCTTGGTGAAGAAGCGCGCATAGAGCAGGTGCAGGATGGCGTGCTCGACGCCGCCCACGTACTGGCCCACCGGCATCCAGTTCTTGGCGGCCTCGGGATCGAAGGGGCCGTCGGTGAAGTCCGGGGACACGAAGCGCATGAAGTACCAGGACGAATCCACGAAGGTGTCCATGGTGTCGGTGTCACGCTTGGCGGCGCCGCCGCACTTCGGGCAGGCCACGTTGACCCATTCCTCGGCGGAGGCCAGCGGAGAGGTGCCTTTCGGCGCCAGGGCTTCGCCGCGCAGGCCGGTGGGCAGCGTGACGGGCAGCTGGTCATCCGGTACCGGGACCTCGCCGCAGTCATCGCAGTGAATGATGGGAATCGGGGTACCCCAGAAACGCTGCCGGGACAGCAGCCAGTCGCGCAGGCGGAAGTTCACGAACTTCTCGCCGGTGCCCTGCTCCTCGAGCATGGCGATGGCGGCCGGAATGGCTTCGGACTTCGGCAGGCCGTTGAGGTCGCCGGAGTTGATCAGGGTGCCTTCGCCGGTGGTGGCGACGCCGCTGACCGCCGGATCCTCTTCGCCGGTGTCCAGGACCGCCTTGACGGGCAGGTCGAAGGTCTTGGCGAAGTCCAGGTCGCGCTGATCGTGGGCCGGGACGGCCATGATGGCGCCGGTGCCGTAGTCGGCCAGCACGTAGTCGGCGGCCCAGACGGGCAGCTTTTCGCCGTTGAGCGGGTTCACCGCGTAGCGGCCGGTGAAGACTCCGGTCTTGGTGCGTTCAGTGGACTGGCGTTCGATATCCGAGAGTGCCTTGACCTGCTCACGGTAAGCCAGCAGGGCATCCATGTTCCCGTCAGTGGTCAGCTCAACCGCCAGCGGGGCGTCGGCGGCAACCACAAAGAAAGTGGCGCCGGCCAGGGTGTCCGGGCGGGTGGTGAAGACCGTGACCTGCTCTTCGGGCTTGTTGCCCTCGGCGGCGATCACGAAGCGGACGTGGGCGCCTTCGGAACGGCCGATCCAGTTTTTCTGCATGGCCAGCACGCGCTCGGGCCAGTGGCCCTTGAGCTGCTCCATGTCGTCCAGCAGGCGGTCCGCGTAGTCGGTGATCTTGAAGTACCACTGGTTCAGGGACTTCTTCGTGACGGGCGTGCCGCAGCGTTCGCAGGCGCCGTTAACTACCTGCTCGTTGGCCAGCACGGTCTGGTCCTTCGGGCACCAGTTGACCGGGGAGTTCTTCCGGTAGGCCAGGCCGCGCTCGTAGAAGCGGGTGAACAGCCACTGGGTCCAGCGGTAGTACTCGGGATCGGAGGTGTGGATGCGGCGGGACCAGTCAACGCTGATGGCGTAGCGCTTGAAGGACTGGGCCTGCGTCTCGATGTTGGCGTACGTCCAGTCGCTGGGATGCGCATTGTTCTTGATGGCCGCGTTCTCGGCGGGCAGTCCGAAGGAGTCCCAGCCGATCGGGTGCAGCACGTCGTAGCCGAGCTGCCGCCAGTACCGGGCCACGACGTCGCCCATCGCGAAGGCCTCGGCGTGGCCCATGTGCAGGTCGCCGGAGGGGTACGGGAACATGTCCAGCACGTAGCGCCGTTCGCGCGAGCCGTCGTCGGCAGGGGTGAAAACGCCAAGGTCTTCCCAGACCTGCGGCCATTTCTGCTCGATGGCCGCGAAACTGTAGACGGCCTCTTCCTGCTGATCAGTCTGTGACTGCGTGCTCACTATGCTTCGCCTCTGTTCCAAGAAAATGTTGATCCACGCTCCGGCCCGATGCGCCGGAAAAACCGGGTCCTCCCCAGACACACAAAAGCCCCTCGACAAGCAAGGGGCGGCCGCGCACAGACGGTGCGCGGCTAGCTAAGGAGGAGTACTGCGCTCATTTCTCCACTTTACAACAGCACGGAGCCGCTGGAGGCAGTATGTCCGGGTGAGCCGCCGCAGCAGGTTTTCCGGCCGGTTCCGTATCTTTTGGCGATGCCCGTGCGTCTACCGGATAAGGACGTGGCGCAATGCCATTCTTAGGGTTGCACCTGCGGGTGCAGACGAACGGAGCAGACATGAGCGTGAATGCAGCAGAAGAAACCGTCACCGCAGGCGGGCCCGCACCGGATCTGGGTGCACTCCCCGCCCGATTGCGCCAGGTACGCCGGGATTTCCTGGTGGCGCTGGAACCGGTGCGTCCCTCCGTGTACCGCTACTGCCGCAGCCTCACCGGTACCGTGTGGGATGCCGAGGACCTGCTGCAGGAAACCCTCACCAAGGCCTTGGCGGAAGCCTCGCAACGGCATGAACCGATCCGGAACGTCCAGGCCTGGCTCATCCGGATAGCCACGAATACCTGGCTGGATACCCTGCGGCGCAGCAGCCGAACCACCGTGCAGGACTTCACTGACCCGGTGATGGACCTGCCCGATGACGGCGCCGCTGATCCGCTGGCGCCGCTGGCGGTGGAGTCGGCCTTGAAACGCCTTGTGCTTCTCCTGGCGCCCAGGGAACGGGCATGCGTGGTCCTCAAAGACGTGTTCGGCTATTCCCTGGCCGAGATTGCCGCCATCCTTGACTCGAATCCCGGTGCCGTGAAGTCGGCCCTGCACCGCGGGCGCACCGCTCTGCGGGCCGGAGTGGCTGTTGCGGGGGCGGAGGCTGCCGGGCCGGGCAAGGGTACTGCGCATCCACTGCTGCTGCGCCGGCTGGCTGATGCCTTCAACTCCTGTGACATTGATGCCATGGTCCGCCTGTTCCTGGCGGACGGCCGAACCGAGGTAGTGGGCAACGTCAGCGAGACCGGTCACGAGGAAATCCGGACCGGCTCGCTGGACCACACCTTCGGACCGGACGCACCGGAAACCTACCGCGCCACGGTCCACCGGTTCGACGGCGAGGAGGTCATCCTGCTGTGGGAGCGCCCCAAGGACAATCCGGAGGCAGCAGAGGTAGTGGCCGATGTCCTGCGGCTGGATTCTGCCGAGGCTGCCCCGGGCGAGGACGCCCTGATCCGCGAGCTCAAATGGTACTTCTTCTGCCCGGAACTCCTGGCCGAGGTGGCCGGCGGCCTGGGACTGCCGTTCAAGACGAACGGTGTTTCCTACTTCTAGTTTCTAGGCATCGGCAGCGCCCGACGCCGCCGGGCCGGGCATCCGGGATTCCTCCCGGACGCCCGGCGATTCCGGCGCCAGCCGGACACCCGGACTTTCCGGTCAGCCGGACGCCCCGGCGTCGCGCGCCGCCCGGCAGGCCAGGAACGCCTCGCGGCTGGTTCGGGTGGGCGTGAAGCCGAACTCCTCCTTCAGCGCCCGGTTGTCCAGGACCGGCCGGTAGCGCAGGAACCGCACCTGTTCCGGCCCGTGGACGGTGAGCCGGAGCCTGTGCCCCAGCCAGAGTCCGGCGGCCAGGACCGGTGCGGGGACGGTGACTGTCCCCCGCCCGAGCAGCGCGGCTATTTCCCGGACGGTCAGTGCCCCGTCACCTGCCACGTTGAAGATGCCCGTCCGCCCCGTAACGGCTGCCTGCACCATAACGGCGGCGACATCTTCGTCCCAGATGAAAACGAACGGGGAGTCGCTGCCGGCCACGCGCAGGAGCCGCGGCGCATCAAACAGTGCGGTGATCTGGTTCCGCACGCGTTCCCCCAGGATGGTGCCGATGCGGAAGACGGTCTGCTGCAGGGCCGGGTGTTCCGCGCGGACACGGGCCAGCTCCTCCTCCACCAGGCGCTTGTGCCGCGAGTAGGCAAACTCGTCGTTTCCGCGGACCGGGTCGGATTCGCGCAGCCACGGTGAATTGTCCGGATGGTAGCCGTAGGCGGCGCCGGAGGAGGAAATGATCACGTGCTTGACGCCGGTGGCGATGCAGGCTGCAAGCACGTTGCGTGAGCCCTCGACGTCAACGCGGTATTCCTGCTCCCGGGTGGTGTTTTTCCCCGGATTCACGATGGCCGCCAGGTGGACCACGGTATCTATCCGGTGTTCTTCGAGCAGGCGGGCAATGTCCTCGGAACACACATCGGCCAGTGCGTAGTCGACACCGTCCAGCCTGCGTGCCGCGTCCGGTTCGCGGATATCCAGGCTGAGGACGTGGGAAATGTCCGGGTGCCGGGCCAGCCCGGAAACCACCGCGCTGCCCAGGAAACCGTTGCCTCCGGTGACACAGACCCGGGTCATCGCTCCGCTCCGTCCGGTGCCGCGGCAGGCGCCGCAGGGTTTCCGGTCCGGGCGTCCCGCCGCCGCCACCAGGCGGCCAGCAGCAGTCCGGCCAGGATGTCCCAGATGCCCCACCAGGCAGCCACCATGGCCATCCCGCCCAAACCGGCGAAGAAGGTCAGGGTCAGGCCCAGCCCGAGCCCGGTATTGCGGGCACCGACTTCGAACGCAAACGCCCGCCGGCTGGGTTCATCCAGCCGGACCGCTGCCGCTGTCCAGTAACCGACCGCCAGCGCCACGGCGTCGTGCAGCAGGACCACCAGGAAAATGGTGCCCAGGTGCTCACGCAGCGGCCCGAGGTTGCTTGCCGTGCCGGAAACGATGAAGACCAGCAGGGCGGCCAGCCCGATCCGCTGCACCCAGGGCCGGACCCTGCCGGTGATCCCCGGGAAGCGGCGGGCCACCGGCATGCCGACGGCGAAGGGCACACCGATGATCAGCAGGACCTGGACCAGCATTTCCCACCGGTCCAGCGAGAATTCACGCATCAGCGACGCCGTGTCCGGATTGAGCCGGGCCCACAGCGCCACGTTCAGCGGCATTACCGCAATGGCCACCAGGTTCGACACCGCGGTCATGGACGCCGACAGCGCCACATTTCCGTGTGCCCGGTGGGTCAGCACGTTGGAAATGCCGCCGGGCGGACAGCACGCCACCAGGATCATGCCCAGGGCAATCGATGCCGGGACCCGCAGCACCAAGGCCAGGGCCACCGTGACGGCCGGCAGGACGAGGTACTGGGCAGCGATTCCCAGCAGCACCGCCTTGGGGCTGCGCAGCACGGCACGGAAATCCGCCGGCCGCACTTCCAGGGCAATGCCGAGGATGATGACCGCCAGCACCACGTTCAGGATCACCAGCGAACCGGGGGTAAAGCTCAGTACGACGTCGTCAATGGACATTGCCCGCTCCTTCCCGCATCCGTTCGGTTGCCGTGGGCACGGTGGCCGGTGTTGCCAGCTGCTCCAGGTGTGCTGCCAGTTCCGCGCGGTAGGCATCCTTGTTGACGTAATAGCTCATCCGGTCCAGGCCCAGATACCGGTAGCCGCCGGTAACGTCCGGGCTGGGCCCGGTGATCCGCTGCCGGAATGCTGCTGCGGCTGCGGGGTCGTCGCGCTGCGCCGCCAGGTATGCAGCTGCCAGCTCCGCCTGCCGGTACCGGCCTTCCCAGCCGAGTCCGGAAGCTTCGACCATGCCGATGACCAACAGGTTCGCGGCCTGCCGGCTGAAGATGTTCAGGTACAACGACGGCGAGGGTCCCTTCCAGCCCAGCAGGTCCGGGTTTAGGAACGGATAGTCCAGCACGTACCCGGTGGAGAGCAGAATCAGGTCGTACTCGCCGGAACTGCCGTCGCGGAAATGCACGGTGTGTCCGTCCAGGCGGTCAATGTCGGCACGCACCTGCAGGTCGCCGTGCCCCAGATGGTGCAGGACCAGCGAGTTCACCACGGGATGGGATTCGTAGATCCGGTAGTCCGGATCCGGGAACCCGAACCGGTGGGGATTACCCGTGAACATCCGCAGCAGCCGCTTGTCGAGGAACTGCTTCACCGGCCGGGGCAGCGGACGGCCCTGGTTCAAGGTATCGGTGGGCCGGCCGAACACATATTTGGGCACAAAGTAATAGCCCCGGCGGACGCTGAGGTCCACGGACGCCGCGTGATGGACGGCGTCCACCGCTATGTCGCATCCGCTGTTGCCCGCCCCCACTATCAGCACCCGTTTGCCGGCAAGGTCGGTGGCCTTCTTATAGTGCGCGGAGTGCCGGATCTCGCCGGCAAAGGTCCCTTTGAAGGTCGGGATGCTGGGCTTGTGCAGGGTGCCGGAGGCCACCATGACGGCACTGAACCGGCCGCTGCCTGATCCTTCGGCGCCGGTCCAGGAGACATCCCAGCCGTCACCGGACTGCACCGCTGCGGTCACGGTTGCCCCGAAGCGGATGCGCTCCCGCAGGCTGAAACGGTCGGCGTAGGCGCGGAAATAGTCCCGCAGGTGGCGGTGTCCGGGGTAGTCCGGCGCCGATTCCGGCATGGGGAATTCGAGAAACTGGGTGGTGGTTTTCGAGGAGATCAGATGGGCCGACTCGTAGACGGTGCTGGCCGGGTTCCCGATGTCCCAGAGGCCGCCGACGTCGGTGTGCTGTTCAAAACCGACAAAGTCCAGGCCCTGCCGGGCCAGGGCACGCATGGCAGCCAGCCCGCTGGGCCCGGCACCGATGACGGCAACCGGCAGGGCTGTGCTTGGTGAAATGGATTCGGATGACACTTGTACCTGTTTCTGTGACGTGCATCACCATTGATGCTTTCCGAACGGTACCGAAACCGTGCCCGGGCGGCCAAGCAACGCGCCGATTGTGACCGGAACCGGAATCCAACGCAGAAGGCCCCGGCGGTTACCCGCCGGGGCCTTCTGCTCAAGGTGCTTACTCTACGTCGGAGTCGACCCAGTCGAAGGTCTTGGTGACAGCCTTCTTCCAGAGCCGCATCTGCCGCTGGCGCTCGTCGTCGCCCATCTGGGGGCTCCAGCGCTTGCCTTCGTCCCAGTTGCGTCCCAGTTCATCGGTGTCGTTCCAGAAACCGACGGCCAGGCCGGCAGCGTAGGCCGCGCCCAGTGCGGTGGTCTCAATGACCTTGGGGCGGACAACGTCCACGCCGAGGATGTCGGCCTGGAACTGCATCAGCGCGTCGTTGGCAACCATGCCGCCGTCAACCCGGAGCTCGGTCAGCGGCACGCCGGAGTCGGCGTTCACTGCGTCGAGTACCTCGCGGGTCTGGAAGGCGGTGGCCTCCAGTGCGGCGCGGGCAATGTGGTTCTTGTTGACGTAGCGGGTCAGGCCGACAATCGCACCGCGGGCGTCGGAGCGCCAGTACGGGGCGAAGAGTCCGGAGAACGCGGGGACGATGTACACGCCGCCGTTGTCCTCCACATTGCGGGCCAGCTCCTCGATTTCCGGGGCGCTGTTGATCATGCCGAGGTTGTCGCGCAGCCACTGGATCAGCGAGCCGGTAACCGCAATGGAACCTTCCAGTGCGTACACCGGCTTGGCGTCGCCCAGCTGGTACGCCACGGTGGTGATCAGGCCGTTCTCGGAACGGACAATTTCCTCGCCCGTGTTGAAGATCAGGAAGCAGCCCGTGCCGTAGGTGTTCTTCGCGGCGCCCTTGGTGAAGGCGGCCTGGCCGAAGGTTGCGGCCTGCTGGTCACCCAGGATGCCGGCCACCGGGGTTTCGCGCAGCAGCTGCGACCCGGCAACGGTTCCGTACACCTCGGACGAGGAACGGATCTCCGGCATCATCGACTTCGGGACACCGAATTCCTTGAGGATCTCCTCGTCCCAGGTGAGGGTCTCAAGGTTCATGAACAGCGTGCGGGACGCGTTGGTGACATCGGTGATGTGCGCACCGCCGTCGGGCCCGCCGGTCAGGTTCCAGACAATCCAGGAATCCGTGTTGCCGAAGATGAGGTCCCCCGCCTCGGCCCGCTCGCGGGCCCCTTCGACGTTGTCCAGGATCCACTTGATCTTCGTGCCGGAGAAGTACGTTGCCAGCGGCAGGCCCACGGTGTTCTTGAAGCGGTCCAGGCCGCCGTTCTCCGCCAGCTCGTTGACGATCGGCTGGGTCCGCGTGTCCTGCCAGACAATCGCGTTGTACACCGGCTCGCCGGTGTTCCGGTCCCAGACCACGGCGGTCTCACGCTGGTTGGTGATGCCGACGGCGGCAATGTCGTGCCGGGTCAGGTTGGCCTTGGACAGCGCGGTGCCGACCACTTCACGGACGTTGGTCCAGATTTCCTGCGGATCGTGTTCAACCCACCCGGCGTGCGGGAAGATCTGCTCGTGTTCCTTCTGGCCCGTGGAAACGATGTTTCCGTCGTGGTCGAAGACGATCGCCCGGCTGCTGGTGGTGCCCTGGTCGATGGCGATGATGTACCTGGGATTGTCAGGCATTGTTTCTGCTCCTTGCGGTGGGGGTTTTAAGGGGTGGCCGCCCGAGGCGGCCCCGAAGGGTTGTACCGCTTAGAGCGAAAGCTCCGGCAGCGGGATCTGCGCGCCCAGGAAGCCGCCCAGTGCGCCGCCGATCAGCGGGCCGACAACGGGAACCCAGGAGTAGGCCCAGTCGCTGTTGCCCTTGTGCCGGATGGGCAGCAGGGCGTGGACGATGCGCGGGCCAAGGTCACGTGCAGGGTTGATGGCGTAGCCGGTGGGGCCGCCGAGGGAGGCACCGATGCCGAGGACCACCAGGGCAACAGCCAGCGGGCCGAGGCCCGAGGGGGTTCCGGCGAAGGCCACGACGGTGAAGACCAGCACGAAGGTACCGATGATTTCGGTGACGAGGTTCCAGCCGTAGGAACGGATGGCCGGGCCGGTGGAGAACACGCCCAGGATGTTGGCGGCATCCGGTTCCTCGTCGAACTGCTTTTTGTACGCCAGCCAGGCGACGAAGGCACCGATAATGGCACCTACCATCTGGCCCGCGAAGTAGACCATGGTCGAGGCGAAGGACACCTCGACGCCGGGTGCGTACTCATCGGCGCCGCTGACCAGCAGGCCAACGGTAACCGCAGGGTTGATGTGCGCACCGGAAATGGCGGCGGCGTAGACACCGGCGAAAACACCGATTGCCCACCCCCAGTTGACCATCAGGAAGCCGCCGCCGGCTCCCTTCGTCTTGGCCAGGGCAACGTTGGCAACAACGCCGCAGCCAAGAATGATGAGGATGGCGGTACCCGCCATCTCACTGACAAAAACTTCTCCCAGAGTCACCATCGACTCCTCCGATCCTTTGTGGCATTCCGCGGCCCAGACGGGCGGCGGATTCTTTGGTTCTATGCAACCAATCTTTTGCAAGAAGCGCCATTACCTTAGCGGACCGGTTTGGCGCCACGCCAATTCCCGTCCGGTGAAACAAGTAGTCAGGGGCGGATTCGGCAGGCACGTCCGACCCTCGGTAAAGTCGTTTCCATGCAGCCGGCACCTCGAATCGAGCTCAACAACGGCGTCCTGATGGACCAGGCGGGCTTCGGCACGTACAAAATCCCCGACGGCGACGCGGCCCGGCTCTGCCTGGACGCGCTGGAAGCCGGCTACCGGCACCTGGACACCGCAGCCCTGTACGGCAATGAAGCCGGCGTCGGTGCCGCGGTGAGGTCCTTTACGGCGTCAGGCACCTCCACCCGGGAGGATCTGTTCGTGACCTCGAAGGTGTGGAACACGGACCAGGGGTACGACTCCACCCTCCGGGCCTTTGACGCATCCCTGGCCCGGCTGGGCCTGGATTACTTGGATTTGTACCTGATCCACTGGCCCTGCCCCCGGCGCGGGAAGTTCGTCGAGACCTACCGCGCGCTGGAAGAGATCTATGCGTCCGGCCGTGCGCGGGCCATCGGCGTCTCCAACTTCCAGCCCGCACACCTGGAACAGCTCCTGGACGCCACCGGGATCACACCCGCCGTAAACCAGATTGAGCTCCATCCCTGGCTGGCACAGCAGGAACTGCGCCGGCTGCATGACCGGCTGGGTATCCGCACAGTCGCGTGGAGCCCGCTGGGCCGCGGCGCGGTACTGGCCGATCCGGTCATTACCGGGATTGCAGACGAGCTGGGCCGCACCCCCGCCCAGGTGATCCTCCGCTGGCACCTGGACCAGGGCAACGTGGTGATCCCCAAGGCGAGCAGCCCGGAACGGATTGCGGGCAACCTTGACCTTTTCTCCTTTGCACTCACGGAGGCGCAGCGCCTGGCCATCGACGGGCTGGACCGCGGCCAACGCTCCGGTTCGCACCCCGACGAGGTCAACTGATGTCCGCCCCGGCCGTGACGCTGGCGCGCACCGCCGTCGTACGTTCCTTCGACGTGGCGGGAACCGAACAGTTCTGCTGGGACTTCGCGCCGCTTCAGGATGCGGGCCTGCCTCCGGTCTTTATGGTGCACGGCTTCCGCGGGGACCATCACGGGCTGCTGCGGATAGTGGAGGCACTCCCGGGGCACCGCGTACTGGTGCCGGACCTGCCCGGATTCGGCATCGGAACCGCCCTGCCGGGACCCCACGACGTTCCGGCCTATGCATCCTTTGTCCGGGATGCCTTCGACGCCCTGGACCTGGGACCGGATACCGTGCTCCTGGGGCACTCCTTCGGCTCCATCATCGCCGCCCATCTGGCCGCCGGATCACCTCAGCTGATGAGCGAACTGATCCTGGTGAACCCCATCTGCGAACCGGCACTCGAGGGACCCAAGGGCATCACCAGCAAAGCGGCAGAGCTCTACTACCGCGTCAGTGCGGCGCTGCCGGAGAAGGCGGGAATGGCCCTGCTCAGCAGCCCGGTGATTGTCCGCGGGATGAGCGTCATGATGGCCAAAACGCGCAACCGGAGCCTGCGCCGGTGGATCCACGGCCAGCACGATGCCTATTTCAGTGCCTTCGCCAACCGTGCGGTGGTCCTGGACGCGTTCCGGGCCTCCATTTCGGCCACGGTGCGCGACGTCGCCTCCCGGCTGTCCATGCCGGTGCTGCTGATAGCGGCGGAGCAGGACGACATTGGCTCCGTGAAGGGACAGCGGCGCCTGGCCGAACTGATCCCGGATGCCGAACTGCACCTGCTGCCGGAGGTCGGGCACCTGGTGCACTATGAAAAGCCGGCCGAAGCGGCGCAGCTGATTGAGGATTTCCTGTCCCGGAGGCATGCATGAGGATGCGACTGGCCATTGACGCGCGGTTCACCCGCACGGACCACCACGACGGCATCAGCCGCTACGGCGCCAGCCTGATCGAGGCCGTCAGTGCGCATGCCGATGTGCTGATGCTGATCTCCGATGAGCGCCAGCTGGCACTGCTCCCCGACCTGCCCTGGCTGAAGATCAACAGCCCGCTCTCCCCCGCCGAGCTCTTTGTCGCGTTCCGCCTCAACCGGCTGGGCGCGGACGCGGTGTTCAGTCCCATGCAGACCATGGGCAGCTGGGGACGGAAGTACCCGCTGATCCTGACGCTGCACGACCTGATCTACTACCAGAACCCCGCTCCGCCGTCGTTCCTGCCGCTGCCGGTGCGCGCACTGTGGCGGCTGTACCACCTGGCCTACTGGCCGCAGCGGCTGCTGCTGAACCGGGCCGACGTCGTGGCCACCATCAGCGAGACAACGCGGGGACTGATGGCCCGGCACCGGCTGACGCGCCGGCCGGTGCGGATGGTGGCCAACGCTCCCCAGGCGGGTGTGGTGCCGCGGAGTCCGGAGGCCCCGGCGGAACCGTCCCTGCTCTACATGGGCTCGTTTATGCCGTACAAGAACGTGGAGACCGTGATCCGCGGGATGGAACACCTCCCCGGCTTCACCTTGCACCTGCTGAGCCGGATCACTGATGCGCGGCGGGCCGAACTCGAGGCCCTGGTCCCGGCCGGCGCCGCGGTCCGGTTCCACGACGGCGTCAGCGACGAGGAATACGACCGGCTCCTGCGGCAGGCAACGGCCCTGGTGACCCTCTCCAAGGCCGAAGGCTACGGGCTGCCCGTGATCGAAGCGATGGCAGCGGGCACCCCCGTGGTAGCCAGCGACATTCCGATCTTCCGGGAGGTCTCGGGCGGTGCTGCGCTGCTGGTGGACCCGGATTCACCGGCTGGATTCGCCGACGCCGTGCGCACCCTGGCCGAGCCGGACCGCTGGCGCAAGGCGTCCAACGCCGGTGTGCGGCGGGCGGGCGACTACGGGTGGGATGCCTCCGCCGAGCAACTCATGGCGGCGGCCGGGGAGGCTGTCCGCCTGTTCCCCCGCCGCCGCTGATCCTTTGGCAGAGCCGCCGGCCGGTGCCGGTGAGCTCCATACCGGCCGGCTCGCCGGTCAGCCCAGGTTCACCACCATCTTGCCCTTGTTGGCACCCTTCATCAGGTCGATGAAGGCCTGCGGGGCGTTTTCGAGTCCGTCCACGAACGTCTCGTCATAGCTGACCGTGCCTTCCCGCAGCCACTGCGCCATCCGGGCATTGAACTCGTCCGTGTACCGGCTGTAGCTGCCGACAAGGAAGCCGCGCAGGGTGATTTCCTTGCCGATGGCGAGGGCGAGGTTGCGCGGACCGGACGCGGCACCCTTGTCGTTGTACACGGAAATGGCACCGCACATCGCTACCCTGCCGCCCCTGTTCATCACTGAGAGGGCGGCTTCGAGGTGTTCGCCTCCGACGTTGTCAAAGTAGACGTCAATGCCGTCCGCGCCTGCGGCCTTCTTCAGGGAATCCTTCACGGGACCGTCGTGGTAGTTGAAGGCTTCGTCGAACCCGAGGTCCAGCAGCCGCTGGACTTTCTCCGCCGACCCTGCGCTGCCGATGACCTTCTTGGCTCCCATGACCTTGGCAATCTGGCCCACCAGTGAGCCCACGGCACCGGCCGCACCCGAGACGAAGACAACGTCGCCTTCCTGGAATTCAGCCACCTTGGTCAGGCCGGCGTAGGCCGTTTCGCCCGGCATGCCGAGCACACCCAGATACGCACTGGCCGGTGCCAAATCGGTGTCAATGACGCGTGCCCGCTTCCCGTCCAGGACCGCGTAGTCGCGCCAGCCAAGCCAATGGACCACTTTGTCTCCCGGCTTGTGCGCGTCGGAGCGGGATTCCACCACTTCACCGACGGCGCCGCCTTCCAATGCGGCGTCCAGCTTAAAGGGCGGGACGTAGGATTTCACGTCGTTCATGCGGCCGCGCATGTAGGGATCAACGGACATGTGCAGGTTGCGGACCAGGACCTGCCCGTCCTGCAACTCGGGCACGGGCACCTCGGCCAGCCGGAAGTTCTCCTCCGACGGCCAGCCCGCGGGCCGGGACGCCAACTGGATTTCGCGACTGGTTTGGGGGTAGTTGCTCATGGATTGCACCTAACTGTCGGGGTTGTGTGGCAAATCTTTAGTCGGCGGCCTGCCTCAAGGCCGCCGTGACCTTGTCAAGGGTTTCCAGCAGGGCCCGCAGTTCTTCCGGAGCCACGCCGTCGGACGCGGCGAGCCGGTCCGGCAACGCCTTGGCCTGTGGTTCCAGGGCGCGTCCCGCATCCGTCAGGTGGATGCGGACCCGCCGTTCGTCCCGGGCGTCACGGTGCCGCTGCACGAGGCCGGCGGCTTCCAGCCGCTTGAGCAGCGGGGACAGCGTGCCCGAGTCCAGTTCCAGTTCTGCCCCCAGCTCCCGGACGCTGAGTCCGTCCTGCTCCCAGAGCAGGGTCATCACCAGATACTGCGGATAGGTCAGGCCCAGCCTTTCGAGCATGGGCCGGTACAGGGCAGTGGCTGCCTTGGAAGCTGAGTACAGGGAAAAACACACCTGTCGCTGGAGCGAGTCCTTCACGGGTCCCACGCTAGGACACAATCCAGTTGTGCACAACCTATTTCTTGAAAGCGGATACCGCGCCCGGCTGCGCGGCCCCTGCCTTAGGCTGTGTCCCATGCCCAACGAATTACTGATTCCCGATTACCGCCGGACAGCGCGCCGTATCCCCTGGGACCGCCTGCCGGCCGCGGTACGGGACCTGGCTGCCCGCCCGCTGGGCGGAACGGTGACAGTGGTCGAACCGGCCGGTGGAGGATTTACCCCCGGCTTCGCCGCCGTGCTGGGGAACGCTGCCGGTGAACGCATCTTCGCCAAGGCCGCCCCGGCGTCGGACCCGGTGACCTTTCCCTCCTATGTGCGCGAGGCCGAGGTGGCCGCCCTGCTGCCGGCCGGCATGCCGGTACCGGCCCTGCTGGACTCCGGCACGGTGGACGGAGCCAACTGGCAGGTGCTTATCTACGAGGCCGTGCCGGGACGGATGCCCGGACAACCATGGACCGATGCTGACACCGCGGCCGTGGAAGCCGCCTGCGCCAGCTCCGCAGCACTGCTCGCGGGCTTCCCCCGGGCCAAGTGCGGGCCACCGTTGGGGCCGGACATCGCCACCATCCCCTCCCGGTTCCAACCGGTGGCCGACGGCGCAGAGGCGCCCTGGTTCCTGCCCCGCCTCAGCCGGGAGGAGGCCCGGAGGTTCCAGGCCGCCCTGGAACTGTGCCCCGAAGCCCTCGCCGGTGACGCCGTCATCCACGGGGACCTGCGGGCGGACAACATCCTGATCGCTGCGGGGCGGGCGGTTTTCTGCGACTGGAACTTCCTGGGCACGGGTCCGGAATGGATCGACTGGGTGGGCCTGCTGCCCTACATGCGGGCGGACGGCATCGACGCCGACGCCTGGCTGCATCGCTCGCGGCTCACCCGGGACGTCCCGGCTGCCTTCATCGACGCATGGCTGGCCGGCCTGCTGAACTACATGGTCCACTGGGGCAGCCAGCCGGAGGTGGAAAGCAGCCCCCTGCTGCGCAGCCACGGGAGGCACACCGCCCGGCTGATCTACCAGTGGATGGTGAGCCGGCAGACGGACTCCAACCGCCTGCCGGCGGAGTAGGACGCCGCCGGGAAACTCCTTCTTGGCACTCCAGGGCAGAGAGTGCTAATCTTCTTTCCGCAAGTTGAGTGACACCGACTCAACTTTGGAACTGAACATCGATGAGCGCTGATGAAGCGGTTGAATGGAGGATTTGATCTCACATGGCTATGAAATTTGATCCGTTCCAGGAACTCGACCGGATGGCACAGGCCCTGCGCGGGGACGGCTCGCTGCGCGGTATGCCGATGGACCTGTACCGGCAGGGTGACAACTACATCCTGGCTGCCGATCTCCCGGGAATCGATCCGGGATCGATCGACGTCGACGTTGACGGTCAGCTGCTGACCATCCGCGCCCAGCGCACCCTGCACGGCGTCGAGGGCGTCAAGTGGCTGACCCGCGAACGGGAAAGCGGTTCCTTCCTGCGCCAGCTGAACCTGGGCCAGGGAATCGACACCGACCGGATCTCCGCGCAGTACACCAACGGTGTGCTGAGCGTGACCATCCCGGTCAGCGAACGGGCCAAGCCGCGCAAGATCGAGGTCCAGGCGTCTGCGGACTCCGCGGTCATTACCGGCAACGGCTCCGACCGCAGCGAATCCCGCGAAGCGGTCAGCGCCTAAACGCTGCCGGTAGCCATATACCCACGCGAGATACCCGTACAAGGGCCCCGGAAAGATTCCGGGGCCCTCTCCCGTTTCCGCACCCGGCGCGGAGGGTGCCCAAGTTCACGGGACACCGGTTCGAAACTGCCGGGTCCGCGGCGCAATACTGGAAAGTGACCCGCTTGAGCCCACGCGCTTCGGCTGTCCCGGTCCCGCCGAAGCCGCCACCGAGGAAGAGGGATTGATAGTGCGAATTCCCACTGTGAACCGCAGAGGCTGGCTGATCCACGGAGTGCCGCGCGGATTGTTCGGCCGCCTCACCCGCCTGGGAAGCGCCGCCCAGCTGTCGCTGCTGTCTCTGCTGGCCGCCTCAGCCGTCCTGTTCCAGGTGCTCTAGGGCGCTACAGGACGTCGGTTCCGTCCACCCGGACAAACACCGGATCGCCGGTGCGGCGGGCCGAGGCTGCAGCCTTGACGGACCGCAGTGCAGCGGTGATTCCCGGCGCTGACGCGTACGGGAAAAAGAGCAGCGTCCGGAATCTTCCGCCGGCACCGCCCAGTTGGCTGTCGCGGTCGCGGACGGTGCCGCCCTGGCTGCTTCCCGGCGCCGGCGCGGGCAACGGCGCGGGGCCCACGGTCCGGACGCCCTCAGGCAGCTCCAAACGGGTGATGAATGCGTCCAGGCCTTCCTTGGAACCGGTCAGTTCCGCGTACCGCACGGCCGGCGGAAGCCCCAGTTCACGCCGCAGCCCGAGTTCCCGCTCGGCCGCACCGGCCGGATCCCAGCGCAGCAGGTGTCCCACCGTGGTGCCGTCGTCGGCGGTCACCACCACCAGTCCCTTTTCCGTGGCCGGCCGGACCAGCGCCGCGGCCGAGAACCACCGCCGCAGGGTGTCCTCGCCGGCACGCAGGGATTCGCGGGAAAGCATGGCATTGCCGTCCAGGAGGATGGCAGCGGCGTAACCCCCGGGAGCCACGGGCTCTGCGCCGGGGGTGGCCACCACCAACGCCGGGGCGTCCGGAACCGTTGTGCGGATGTGGTCCCCCGCCGAGGAAATCACCGTGGTGGAGGGAAAGGCCCGGCCCAGCTCCTCCGCGGTACGTCCGGCTCCGGCGGCGGATCCCCGCAGGCGGGTTCCCCCGCAATTACTGCAGTGCCACATGGGTTCAGGCCGCCCGCACCACCGGCACGCCGGTATCCCGTTCCGGCTGGCAAGGCCCAGCGGCCCGCTGCAGTGGCGGCACCGGGCCGGCTCCCGGCAGTCCTCACAGGAGAGCGCCGGGGAGAAGCCCGTGCGGGCCACCTGGACCAGGACCGGGCCGCGGGTCAGCCCGTCCTGCGCAGCTTTCCACGCCGTATGCGGTATCCGGGCCCGCGCGGCCAGCGGATCCCGTTCCATGGTGAACGAATCGGCAGTGCTGACCACCCGGGGGGCCGAGGCCCTTACCGTCGGCCGTTCGGCGGCAATCCCGGCGGCCCAACCGCTGGCCACCAGGCGCTGGGCCTCGGTACTGCGCGAAAGCGAGGCCATCAGCAGGGCGGCATTTTCCAGCTCGGCCCGCAGCAGCAGTACGTCGCGGGTGTGCTGGTAGGGCGCCCGCTGCTCGGCGTGCAGGTCATCGGCGTCATCCCAGATAACCGCCAGTCCCAGGTCTGCCACCGGCGCATACGCGGCGGACCGGGTGCCGATGGCGACCCTGATGTCGCCGTGCAGGAGCTGCAGGAAACTGCGATAGCGCGGAGTGGGGCCGTCCTCGGCGGTGAGCCGGACAAAGGCGCCGGCACCGATCCGCGCAGTCAGCGCGTCCTGGACCCGCGCCAGGTCCTTGTTGTCGGGCACCACCACCAGTGCGCCCCTCCCCGAAATCAGGGTGGAGCGCACGGCTTCGGCAATTTCCGCCGGCCAGTCGCGGGGTCCGTACCCGCCCAGGGAAGCCAGGACGGCCCGCGGACTGTGGCCGGCGGCAAGGTGCGTCAGGAAGCGCGGCCCGTGGGGGTACCGCGCGAGCGGGTTTACCCCGGCGCCTTCCGGGCCGTCCGGAGCATCTGCCGGCGCTTCGCCTTGCGGGTTGCCCGGGGTGTCCGCCTCCCCCGGAACCGCTTTCCGGGCTTCGGGGGTGAATTCCTTGTCCACGCGGGCGGCGCGGGGCGGGATGGCCACCCGCAGCACATCGTGCACGGTCCCCGCGTAGCGGGCGGCCACGGCCTCGGCCAGGCGCAGGATCTGCGGAGTAAGCACGGGCTGCGGGGACACGACCTTACCCAGCGGCATCAGCCGCGCGGTGGTGTCGGCTTCCGCCACCCGTTCGGTGATGAATCCGGGCAGTTCCTGCGCTCCGAACCGCACCTTGACCCGCGCGCCGGGCACGGCGTCCGCGTCAAGGTCGTCCGGGACCAGGTAGTCGAACGGCCGGTCCAGATGAGGCAGCGGCGAGTCCAGCAGCACCCGGGCAATGGGCAGGGCCGAGGCCGGACGCGCCTTGCCTACCGCTGTGGCCGGCGGGGTGAAGCCCTGCAGCAGGGACAGCTGCACGGCCTCGCCGGACTGGTCCGCTGCCATGTCCGGCTAGGCGTTGAAGTAGCTGCGGAGGTCCTCGACCTTGTCCTTGCGCTCCCAGGTGAAGCCTTCGTCCTCACGGCCGAAGTGGCCGTGGGCGGCGGTCCGCTGGTAGATGGGGCGCTTGAGGTCCAGGCTGTTGATGATGCCCAGCGGCCGCAGGTCGAAGACTTCCTGCACGGCGTCGGCGATGCGGGCCGGGTCAACCGTTTCAGTGCCGAAGGTTTCCACGTAGATGCCCACGGGACGGGCCATGCCGATGGCGTAGGCAATCTGGATTTCCGCCCGCCGGGCCAGCCCGGCGGCCACCACGTTCTTGGCCACCCAGCGCATGGCATAGGCCGCCGAACGGTCCACCTTGCTCGGGTCCTTGCCGCTGAAGGCTCCGCCGCCGTGGCGGGCGAAGCCGCCGTAGGTGTCCACAATGATCTTGCGGCCGGTCAGCCCGGCGTCGCCGACCGGGCCGCCGATCACGAACGGCCCGCCCGGGTTGATGATGTGGTTGACGTGCGAGGTATCCAGCTCGGTACCGGCCAGCACGGGATCGATGACGTGGCGGGCCATGTCGGCGCGCAGCTGCTCCAGGTCGAGGTCCGCGGCGTGCTGGGTGGAAACCACCACCGAATCCACGGAAACGGGCCGGTCGCCCTCGTAGCCGATGGTGACCTGGGTCTTGCCGTCCGGACGCAGGTACGGAAGCGTGCCGTCCTTGCGCACGGTGGTCAGCCGCTCGGACAGGCGGTGCGCCAGCCAGATGGGTGTGGGCATCAGCACGGAGGTTTCGTCACTCGCGTAGCCGAACATGATGCCCTGGTCCCCTGCACCCTGCGCATCGTAGGGGTCCGCCACCTTGCCGGTGCGGTTCTCCAAGGAGTTGAAGACGCCGGAGGCGATCTCCGGGGACTGCTGGCCGATGGAAACGGACACGCCGCAGCGGGCGCCGTCGAAGCCGTTGGCCGAGGAGTCGTAGCCGATGTCCAGGATGGTGTCGCGGACCAGCTGCGGGATCTCGACGTATCCCTCGGTGGTCACTTCACCGGCAACATGGACGAGGCCGGTGGTCACCAGGGTTTCAACGGCCACGCGGGATTCGGGGTCCACCTTGAGGAGCCCGTCCAGGATGGCATCGCTGATCTGGTCACAGATTTTATCCGGGTGGCCCTCGGTGACGGATTCCGAGGTGAAAAGGCGCAGGTTGGACTGCGCCTTGGGAGAAGCAGAAGTAGAAGTCACAGCATTTACTCTACCGGGCGGCCCGGACACTCCCGCACGGCACCGCCGCTGCGGGGTCAGGCCTGCCGGGCGGCCAGTTCCGCGGCGATCCGCGCGATGATGCGTACCGACACTTCGGTTTTGCTGCCGGCGATGGTCTCGCCGGACCGCGTGGCCGAGGGTGAGAGAATCGTCACCTCGGTTTCGTCCCGGCCGAAGACCAGGGAGGTGCCCACCCGGTTCAGCACCAGCAGGTCGCATCCCTTCCGGGCCAGTTTCTTCCGTCCGTATTCAAGTACGTCGGAGGTCTCGTCGCCGGTTTCGGCGGCGAAGCCGACAATAAGCTGCGGGGTATGGGAAGCGGAGCCGTCGCGGTCGCGGACCAGTTCCTGCAGGATGTCCGGGTTGCGGACCAGGGTAATCACGGGGTCCGGGACGTCGTCGCTCTTTTTGATCTTGGCCCCGGCTGTCTGGGCGGGCCGGAAATCCGCCACCGCGGCGGCCATGATCACGACGTCGGAGTCGGCGGCCGCACGATGGGCTGCCGTGCGCAGGTCCAGGGCGGTCTCCACCCGGATGAGTTCGACGCCGGCCGGTGCCGGTACGTCCATGTGCGCGGCGATGAGCCGCACCCGGGCCCCGGCTGCAAGGGCCGCTTCCGCCAGTGCCGTGCCTTGCTTTCCGGACGAGCGGTTGCCCAGGAAGCGGACGGGGTCCAGGGGTTCACGGGTGCCGCCGGCGGTGATGGTCACGGTGGTGCCGGCCAGCGGCCCGGGCTGCACGGCGGCCAGGGCGGCGGCGAAGATTGCCTCCGGCTCGGGCAGGCGGCCGGGCCCGGAATCCTTGCCGGTCAGCCGGCCGACGCCGGGTTCGAGGACCGTCGCGCCGCGGCTGCGCAGGGTGGCGACATTCGCGGCTGTGGCCGGGTGGGCCCACATTTCGGTATGCATGGCCGGGGCAAACACTACGGGCCCGCGGGCCATCAGCAGTGTGTTTGTCAGCAGGTCATTGGCCTGCCCGGAGGCGGCGCGGGCCAGCACGTCCGCAGTGGCGGGGGCCACCACAATCAGGTCCGCTTCGTGGCCCAGGCGCACATGGTTGACCTTTTCCACCTCGTCAAAGACCGAGGAGGAGACGGTGTTGCCGGACAGCGCCTCCCAGGTGGCGACACCGACAAACCGCTTGGAAGACTCCGTGGGTACAACGGTGACGTTGTGCCCGGCTTCCGTAAACAGCCGCAGCAGCGACGCGGCCTTGTACGCGGCAATCCCGCCGCCGACGCCCAGAACTACGCGCACGCTGCTGCCTTCCCCCGTTTGCCTGCGGCCGGTTACTCGGCGCTTTCGTTGGGGCGCACCACAAGCATGCCGTCATTGATCTCGCGCAGGGCGATGGACAGCGGCTTCTCGTTCAGCTTGGTCTCGACCAGCGGGCCGACATACTCGAACAGGCCCTCGTGCAGCTGGGAGTAGTAGGCATTGATCTGGCGGGCGCGCTTGGCACCGTAGATGACCAGCGCGTACTTGGAATCGGCTGCTTCGAGCAGATCGTCGATCGGCGGGTTGATGATGCCTTCAGACACAGGGTTCTCCAAAATTCTTGAACGGGATTCGCGGTTTGTCAGCGCTGGCGCGGACTGATTCCCATGAGTGATACAAGCTCAGCTGCCGCCCGCTGGACGTCATCGTTGATGACGGTGTGATCGAACTCGGACTCGGCAGCAAGTTCCAGTTTAGCGGTTTCCAGCCGTTGCTGCTGCTCTTCGGGGGTTTCGGTGCCGCGCCCTACCAGACGCCGGACCATTTCATCCCAGGTAGGCGGTGCCAGGAACACGAAATTCGCTTCCGGCATGGACTTTTTGACCTGCCGGGCGCCCTGCAGGTCAATCTCCAGCAGCACGCTGCGGCCCTCGGCCATGGCCGCTTCGACGGTGCGTCGCAGGGTGCCGTAACGGTTGCGTCCGTGCACCACGGCCCATTCGAGCATCTGGCCTTCTTCGACCAGGGCGTCGAATTCTTCGGCACTGACGAAGAAGTAGTGCACGCCGTCTTCCTCGCCCGGACGCGGTGCGCGGGTGGTGGCCGAGACGGAAAGCCAGACTTCGGGATAGTTGTCCCGGATATAGGTGGATACAGTGCCCTTGCCAACTGCGGTTGGACCTGCCAGAACTGTCAGCCGCGGTTGCGACACGTAGACCTCATTCACTCTTTAAATAACTCGATAAATCGCTGATATGTGCCCTAATGGTTCTCCAGCAGGTCGATCAGCGCCTTGCGCTGATGCACGCCCAGCCCCCGGACACGGCGGGTGGGCGCAATACCTACCGTAGCCATTATTCCAGCTGCGCGGCGTTCCCCGACACCGGGCAGTGCGCGGAGCAGGTCCATGACCTTTAGCCGGCCCACGGCTTCCTCCCCCGAACGGGAGAGGATCACTTCCTCAATAGTGAGCTCACCGGACTTGATGCGTGACTTGACTTCGGCCCGTGCTGCCCGGGCGGCAGTGGCTTTTTCCCTTGCCCGGGTACGCTCGGCTTCGGTCAGGGGCTTGAGGTTCAAAAGGGACTCCCGGACGAGGACGTACCGCTGTCAGCGGCTCTGCTGGTAGGTCCGAACCTATCCGTAAAAGAAGCCGAATTGCAATGGACGCCGCTTAGCCGGCCGGCCGCGCACTGCCGCGCTGCTAGCCTTCGGCGGCCAGTTCCCCCGCAGTACGGGCCGCAGCATCCCGCAGCAGGCGCGGTTCCGGTCCGGCCTTCAGAATCCCGCGGCTGGAGGTCGCCAGGACATTGGGCCAGGCGCCGGCGAAGGTCCGGTGCAGGTCCGCCGCAGTGGCACCCTGGGCCCCCAGGCCCGGCGTCAGCAGCGGCGCACCGGAGGCAGCCAGGTCAATGCCCAGCTCCGCCAGGACGCCGGCGCCCACGGTCGCGCCGACCACCAGGCCCACGGAGCCCAGGCCGCCTGTTCCCCCGTCCCCGGCGGCGGCGTTCTCCGCCGCCGCGGCCTGCACCACCTGTGCCGCCACGGATTGCCCCGCTCCCCCGCCGGCATGCTGCACCGTGGCGCCTTCGGGATTGGAGGTCAGGGCCAGGACAAACACGCCGCGCCCGTTGGTCCGGGCCAGGTCCAGGGCCGGGCGCAGGGAGTCAAACCCGAGGTACGGGCTGAGGGTGACGGCGTCGGCGGCCAGAGTCGAGCCGTCGCGGAGCCACGCGTCGGCATAGGCGGCCATCGTGGAGCCAATGTCACCCCGCTTGGCGTCGGCAATGCTGAGCATCTGTGCGTCGGTGCAGGCGGCCAGCAGCCGTTCCAGGACAGCCAGGCCGGCGGAGCCATGGCGCTCGAACAGGGCAACCTGGGGCTTCAGGGCAGCAGCGTGGTCCTGCACCGCGTCCAGGACCGTGAGGGAAAAACGCTCCAGCCCGGCGGCGTCGTCGTTCAGTCCCCACCCGGCCAGGAGCTCCGGATGCGGGTCGACGCCCACGCACAGCTGCCCGCGGCGGTCCATCGCCGCGCGCAGCTGTGCGCCGAAGGGGCGGCGGGCCTCAGGCACCGGCGGCCTTCAACCGGGCGGCATGCTGCTGCAGGGAGGTAACGTCCCATTCGTAGGACCGCATCGCCTCGATGGCCTGGACCGCGGCACTGAACTCGGAGACGGTGGTGACCACCGGGCAGCCGATGGACGTGGCGGCGGCACGGATTTCGTAGCCGTCCCCCCGGGCCTGCCCGCCGGACGGGGTGTTGACCACCAGGTTGATTTCGCCGGCAGTGATGAGGTCGACCACGGTGCCTTCCCCGTTCGGTCCGGCACCCTCGGCGACCTTTCGCACCACGGTGGCGGCAATGCCGTTGCGCCGCAGCACCTCCGCCGTGCCGCCGGTGGAGAGGATCTCGAAGCCGAGGTCGCTCATCAGCTTCACCGGCATGATGATGGAACGCTTGTCCCGGTTGGCCACCGAGACAAAGACCTTGCCGCTGGTGGGCAGGGCGCTGTTGGCTGCGGCCTGGGACTTGGCAAAGGCGGTGTCGAAGTACTTGTCGATGCCCATGACTTCGCCGGTGGAACGCATTTCCGGGCCGAGCAGGGAGTCGACCACGGTGCCCTCCGGGGTGCGGAACCGGCTGAAGGGCAGCACGGCTTCCTTTACCGCCACCGGGGCGTCCAGCGGCAGGGTGGACCCGTCGCCGTCGGCCGACAGCTTTCCGGCCGCCCGCAGCTGCGCGATGGACACGCCGGTGCCGATCAGGGCCGCGGCCTTGGCCAGCTGCACGCCGGTGGCCTTGGAGACAAACGGCACGGTGCGCGAGGCCCGCGGATTGGCTTCGATCACGTAGAGGATGTCCGAGGCGAGGGCGAACTGGATGTTGATCAGCCCGCGCACTCCCACGCCGGCGGCAATGGCGAGGGTCGCTTCCCGGACCCGGCCGATGACGTCGGTGCCCAGGGTGATGGGCGGCAGGACGCAGGCGGAGTCACCGGAGTGGATGCCGGCTTCCTCGATGTGCTCCATGATGCCGCCCACGTACAGGTCGGTGCCGTCGAAGAGGGCGTCGACGTCGATCTCGATGGCGTCTTCCAGGAACCGGTCCACCAGGACCGGGTGGTCCGGGGTGATCTCGGTGGCGTTGGTGATGTACCGGGCGAGGTTTTCCTCGTCGTAGACAATCTCCATGCCGCGTCCGCCCAGCACATAGGACGGGCGGACCAGGACGGGGTAGCCGATTTCGTCGGCCACCTTCTTTGCGTCCTCGAAGGAGACCGCGGTCCCGTTCTTCGGGGCGGTCAGGCCGCCCTCGTCCAGCACCCGCTGGAACGCGCCGCGGTGCTCGGCCAGGTCGATCGCTTCGGGCGAGGTGCCCAGGATCGGCACGCCGGCGTCGGCCAGGGACTGGGCCAGCTTCAGCGGCGTCTGCCCGCCCAGCTGCACGAATACGCCCAGGACGCCGCCGGTGCGCTGTTCCGCGGCAATAACCTCCAGGACATCCTCCAGTGTGAGCGGCTCGAAGTAGAGCCGGTCGGAGATGTCGTAGTCGGTGGAGACGGTTTCCGGGTTGCAGTTGATCATCACGGTCTCGTACCCGGCCTCGCGCAGGGCCATGGTGGCGTGGACGCACGAGTAGTCGAATTCGATGCCCTGGCCGATCCGGTTCGGTCCGGAGCCCAGGATGATGATGGACGGCTTGGCGTGCTCGGCCACCTCGTCCTCCTCGTCATAGGAGGAGTAGTGGTACGGCGTGTACGCGGCGAACTCGGCGGCGCAGGTGTCCACCGTCTTGTAGACCGGGCGGACGTTCAGCGCGTGCCGGACACCGCGGATCACGGCTTCGGGGGTGTTGGTCAGCCGGCCGATCTGCTCGTCGGAGAAGCCGTGCCGCTTGGCCAGGCGCAGGATGTCCTCGTTGACCGCCGCGGCGGCGCGGATCTGCCCGGCGGTTTCGTTGATCAGGGCCAGCTGGTCCAGGTACCAGGGGTCGATGCCGGTGGCCACATAGAGCTCCTCTATGGTGGCACCGCCCAGCAGCGCCTGTTGGACCTGCTGCAGGCGGCCGGTGGTGGGCTGCCGGGCGGCCTTGACCAGGGCGGGGACATCGGCCGCGTCCACCGGGTCGAAGGAGAGCGCGGCGCCCTTCTGCTCCAGGGAGCGCAGGGCCTTCTGCAGGGCTTCGGTGAAGTTGCGGCCGATGGCCATGGCCTCACCCACGGACTTCATGGTGGTGGTCAGGGTGGGGTCGGCCGCCGGGAACTTCTCGAACGCGAACCGCGGGACCTTCACCACCACGTAGTCCAGGGTGGGCTCGAAGGACGCCGGGGTCTTCTTGGTGATGTCGTTGGGGATTTCGTCCAGGGTGTAGCCCAGGGAGAGCTTGGTGGCGATCTTGGCGATGGCAAAGCCGGTGGCCTTGGAAGCCAGTGCCGAGGAACGGGAAACACGCGGGTTCATTTCGATGACGACAACCCGGCCGGTGTCCGGTTCGATGGCGAACTGGATGTTGCATCCGCCGGTATCCACGCCGACTTCCCGGATGACGGCGATCGCGATGTTGCGCAGCTTCTGGTACTCGCGGTCGGTCAGGGTCATGGCCGGAGCCACGGTGATGGAGTCGCCGGTGTGCACGCCCACCGGGTCGAAGTTCTCGATGGAACAGACAACCACCACGTTGTCGTTCTTGTCCCGCATCATTTCCAGCTCGTATTCCTTCCAGCCGAGGATGCTCTCTTCAAGCAGCACCTCGGAGGTGGGGCTGTACTGGATGCCGGCACCGGCAATACGGCGCAGGTCTTCGGCGTTGTAGGCCAGGCCGGAACCGAGCCCGCCCATGGTGAAGGACGGGCGGACCACCATCGGGTAGCCCAGCTCGTCGGCGGCGGCGAAGGCCTCCTCCATGCTGTGCACAATGATGGACTTGGCGGATTCGGCGCCGCAGCGCTCGACGACGCCCTTGAACTTTTCGCGGTCCTCGCCCAGTTCGATGGCGGCGATGTTGGCGCCGATGAGTTCCACGTTGTACTTCTCCAGCACGCCGTTCTTATCCAGCGCGATGGCCGTATTAAGTGCGGTCTGGCCGCCCAGGGTGGGCAGGATCGCGTCGGGCCGCTCCTTCGCGATGATCTTTTCGACCACCTCCGGGGTGATCGGTTCCACATAGGTGGCGTCGGCGAATTCCGGGTCCGTCATGATGGTGGCCGGATTGGAGTTCACGAGGATGACCCGCAGGCCCTCCTCTTTCAGCACCCGCAGGGCCTGCGTGCCGGAGTAGTCGAATTCCGCGGCCTGGCCGATCACGATCGGACCGGAGCCGATCACCAGGACGGACTGAAGGTCGGTTCTGCGGGGCATTAGATGCTTTCCTTGTTCTTGCCGGAGGAGGCCATAAGGTCCGTGAAGCGGTCGAAGAGGTAGGCCGAGTCGTGCGGTCCGGCAGCGGCTTCGGGGTGGTACTGGACGGAGAACGCGGGGATATCCAGGCAGGCGAGGCCTTCCACCACGTTGTCGTTGAGGGACACGTGGCTGACTTCCACCCGTCCGTAGCGGGACTCCGGCGCGGTGACCGGCCCGTCCAGCGGGGCGTCCACGGCAAAACCGTGGTTCTGGCTGGTGATCTCCACCTTGCCGGTGCGGCGGTCCAGCACGGGCTGGTTGATTCCGCGGTGGCCGTAGCGCAGCTTGTAGGTGCCGAAGCCCAGGGCGCGGCCCAGGATCTGGTTGCCGAAGCAGATGCCGAAGAAAGGGATGCCGGCATCCAGTACCCGGCGCAACAGCTGCACCTGTACGTCCGCGGTGGCCGGGTCGCCCGGGCCGTTGGACATAAACACGCCGTCGGGGTTCAGTGCGGCAATGTCCTCGAAGGTGGAGGCGGCCGGCAGCACGTAGGTGCGCACGCCGCGCTCGGCGAACCGCACCGGCGTCATGGACTTGATGCCCAGGTCGATCGCCGCCACGGTGGCGACCGGTTCGCCGGTCCAGCCGTGGTCGGCCGGGTCGATGAGGTAGGTCTCATCCACGCTGACCTCTTCGGCCAGCCGGGCTCCTTCCATCCCCTGCTGGGCACGGACCTCGGCGAGCAGTTCGGCGTCGGGCCGTCCGGCGTCGGCGCCGGAGAAGATGCCGGCCTTCATGGCACCGCGTTCACGCAGGTGACGGGTCACAGCCCGGGTGTCGACGCCGGAAATGCCGACCACGCCCTGTTCCGCGAGCTGCTCGTCCAGGGTCCGTTCCGAGCGCCAGCTGGACGGGCGTCGGGCGGCGTCGCGCACAATGTAGCCGGCAACCCAGATGCGCCGGGACTCGGCGTCGTCCGCGTTGACCCCGGTGTTGCCGATGTGCGGCGCGGTCTGGACCACCAACTGCCGCGCATAGGAGGGGTCGGTGATGGTTTCCTGGTAGCCGGTCATGCCGGTGGCGAAAACGGCTTCGCCCAGGGCGGTTCCCTCCGCGCCGTAGGCACGGCCGCGGAAGGTCCGGCCGTCCTCGAGCATCAGGACGGCGGGGGTGGGGTTGATGATCTCGTGCACTGTCACAGTTGTTCCTCGCTTGGGGTGGCCGATTCCGGCAGAAGTTCAGTAATTGCCCGTACCAGGGGGGTCTTGTCGCTGCCCGAGCGCGTCCGGAAGCCGGTGTCCACGCGTTTGGGGCCAAGCTGCCAGGTCACGGTGACCAGGCCGTCCTTCTCTACGAATTTGCCGGCCATGCCGCGCTCCAGGCGCACCGCCCGCAGGTCATGGCGCGGGATCCACAGGTCATCCGCCCCGGAGCGGGCGAAGAGCACGCCCTCGGGGAATACGGCGGCGGTGGCGTTGGACTTTACGCCCAGGCCGTACTGCGCCACCCGGTCCAGCCAGTCCCCTGCGGTGGTGGTGACCACGTACTGGCCGAGGGCCTGGAATCCCGGCTCCGACAGCTCCTCCGGTACCGGCAAGGGCCGGGGCATATCCTGCTGCCGGCGTCGTCGGCCCCGCCAGCCCAGGGCAAACAGGCCCAGGACAACAACGACGAGGGCGGCAAGGCCCAGGAAAAAGTACAGCAGTTCCATCACAATTCCTTTGAGGCAGCGGGGTGGGGCGTATTCAGCCTGCCGGCCAGGACCGTGGGGTGGCCGGCATAGAAAACCGCCTGGACCACGCCGGGCAGTTCCAGTCCGGCAAACGGACTGTTGCGCCCCTTGGTTGCCATCTTATGGGGGTCCACCCGCCGCCGCGCAGCCGGGTCAACCAATATGACGTTGGCCGGTTCCCCCGCGGCGAGGGGCCGGCCCTGCGTGGCCAGCCTGCCGATCCGGGCGGGGGTGGCGGAGGTGACGCGGGCAAATCCCGCCCAGTCCATCAGCCCGGTCTCGATCATGGTGTGCTGCACCACGGAAAGCGCCGTTTCCAGGCCGGTCATGCCCATGGCGGCCTGCGCCCACTCGCATTCCTTGTGCTCGGTGGGGTGCGGGGCGTGGTCCGTGCCCACAATGTCGATGGTGCCGTCGGCCAGCCCGCGGCGCACTGCTTGGACATCTGCCTCGGTCCGCAGTGGCGGGTTCACCTTGTACACCGGGTCGAACGTGCGCGCAATTTCGTCGGTCAGGAGCAGGTGGTGCGGGGTGACCTCGGCGGTGACGTTGATGCCCTGTGCCTTGGCCCAGCGGATGATGTCCACCGAGCCCGCGGTGGAGAGGTGGCAGACGTGCAGCCGGGAGCCGGTGTGGCGGGCCAGCAGGACGTCGCGGGCAATGATTGCTTCCTCGGCCACGGCAGGCCAGCCGGCCAGGCCCAGGACAGAGCTGACCTCTCCCTCGTTCATCTGCGCGTTTTCGGTCAGCCGGGGTTCCTGGGCATGCTGGGCGATCACGCCGTCAAAGGCCTTCACGTATTCCAGCGCGCGGCGCATCAGCACCGGATCGGATACGCATTTGCCGTCGTCGGAGAAGACACGCACCCGGGCGCGGGAATCCGCCATGGCGCCCAGCTCGGCCAGCCGTTCGCCCTCCAAACCGACGGTCACGGCGCCCACTGGGCGGACGTCCACCCAGCCGGCCCGCTGGCCCAGGCTCAGGACCTGTTCCACCACGCCGGCGGTGTCCGCCACCGGCATGCTGTTGGCCATGGCATGCACGGCGGTGAACCCGCCCAGTGCTGCGGCGCGGCTGCCGGTTTCCACGGTTTCGGCGTCTTCGCGGCCGGGTTCGCGCAGGTGGGTGTGCAGGTCCACCATGCCGGGCAGGGCGACCAGCCCGTGTGCCTCGAGCACCTCGGCGCCCGCGGGAGCGCCGAGTCCCGGGCCGACGGCGGTGATGATGCCGTTTTCGATAACGAGGTCCGCCTCCTCCGCGCCGAGCACCGAGGCCCCGCGGATCAGGTAGATGGTACTCATAGCGAATGCTCCTGTGCTGTGCGTGCGGGGCTGCCCTCACCGGAGAGCAGCAGGTAGAGGGCGGCCATCCGGACGGATACCCCGTTGCTGACCTGGTCCAGGACGGTGGACCGCGGCGAGTCCGCAGCGCGTGCGGAGATTTCCAGTCCGCGGTTCATCGGGCCCGGGTGCATGATGATGGTGTCCTTCAGGCCCAGGGTGTCCAGCCGGTCCAGCCGGACATCGTCCAGCCCCCAGCGGCGGGAGTACTCGCGGACGGACGGGAAGAAGGCCGACTGCATCCGCTCCCCCTGCACCCGGAGCATCATCACGGCGTCCGGACGCGTATCCAGGGCTTCATCCAGGTCGTAGCGGACGGTGCAGGGCCAGGTCCCGACGCCGAAGGGCAGCAGGGTGGGCGGCGCCACCAATGTCACTTCCGCGCCCAGGGTGCGCAGCAGCCAGAGATCGGAACGGGCCACACGGGAATGCAGCACATCTCCGGCGATGACCACTTTCATGCCGGCCAGGTCGGTTCCTGCCGAGGCGGTACCGTGCAGCCGCGCCCAGTGCCGGCGCATGGTGAAGGCATCCAGCAGGGCCTGGGTAGGGTGTTCGTGGGTGCCGTCGCCGGCATTCAGGACGGCGGCGTCAATCCAGCCGGAGGTGGCCAGCCGCGCCGGCGCACCGGAGGAGCCATGCCGGATCACCACTGCGTCGGCGCCGATGGCGGCCAGTGTCTGCGCGGTGTCCTTGAGCGATTCACCCTTGGATACCGAGGAACCCTTGGCGGAAAAATTGATGACGTCGGCGGAAAGCCGCTTGGCGGCTGCTTCGAAGGAGATCCGGGTGCGGGTGGAGTCTTCGAAGAACAGGTTCACCACGGTGCGGCCGCGCAGGGCAGGAAGTTTCTTGACTTCCCGCTCCCCTACTGCCGCCATTTCCTCCGCGGTGTCCAGGATGGCCAGCGCGTCCGTCCGGCTGAGGTCCAGTGTGGAGAGCAGGTGCCTCATGCGGTGCCTTCAATGACCACTTCGTCGTTGGCGGGCGCTCCCGAGTCCGCGGTGTCGGACTCCGCCAGCCGGACCCGGACCTGCTCGCGGGAGGCGGTGGGCAGGTTCTTGCCGACATGGTCGGCGCGGATGGGCAGTTCGCGGTGCCCGCGGTCCACCAGGACTGCCAGCCGGACAATCCTCGGCCGGCCCAGGTCCACCAGGGCATCGAGGGCGGAACGGATGGTACGTCCGGAGTAGAGCACGTCATCCACCAGCACCACGACTTTGTCGTCGATGCCTGTGGCCGGAACCCGGGTGGCGTACGGCGGCCGGGTGGGCCGGCGGGACAGATCGTCACGGAACATGGTGACGTCCAGCTGCCCGGTGATTGCGGCCGGGTCGACGCCGGGGGACGCTGCGGCTATTTTGGCGGCGAGCCGGCGGGCCAGCGGATATCCGCGGCGGGGAATGCCCATCAGGACCAGGTCTTCGGGCCCCTTGTTGGCCTCGAGGATCTCGTGGGCGATGCGCGTCAGCGCGCGGTCAATGTCAGCTGAAGACAGAACGGTACGGCTGGGTACCGGAACGGCATGGTTGTCCGTCATTTCCGCTTCCTCCTTCCCCGCCTCACAGGACGGATTTAAAGGTTGA
The DNA here is from genome assembly GCF_059090025.1 of Arthrobacter sp. Y3224198. Classification (NCBI taxonomy): domain Bacteria; kingdom Bacillati; phylum Actinomycetota; class Actinomycetes; order Micrococcales; family Micrococcaceae; genus Arthrobacter; species Arthrobacter sp. Y3224198. The sequence continues at coordinate 60,629 of NZ_JBNHFG010000005.1, read as the reverse complement.
ATGCGCGTCCAAGCTACCACAGCGCGCCGCGCGGCCTCCCATCTGTGACCTAAACGCGTTTTGTGTGACTATCCTGTCTGCTATGAGCAGGCCCACCGCATGAGCACACCAGGTTTCCTTCCCACCCAGCAGCATCCCGGTCCGCCCGGGTATGCGCCTGCCTACGGCCCGGGGCCGGTCCAACCGTTCTGGGTTCCCCCGGCACCCCGGCGGGACCGCGGCCTGGTGGTCACCATCGTGCTGATGGTGCTGTCCGCCGCGGCCCTGGCGTGGGTGGGAATGTGGCTCATCGGCCGCTTCGGTTCCCCGGCATTCCTGGTCTGCGGCTTCCTGGCCCTGATTCCGCTGGGCATCTGTCTCCTGGGCATCTGGTGGGTGGACCGGTGGGAACCCGAACCGCGCAGCGCCCTGCTGTTTTCCTTCCTGTGGGGAGCCGGCGTTTCCGTAGTGATTGCCATTGCGCTTGGGCCGCTCTTTACGCTGGCCCTGTTGGACCTGCTGCCCTACACATCGGCGGACGTGCTGGGACTGGTGGTTGAAGCCCCTGTGGTCGAGGAAACGGCCAAGGGGCTCGGGATCCTCATCCTGCTGCTGGTCCGCCGCCGGATCTTCGACGGGCCCGTGGACGGTATCGTTTTCGCAGCGGCTGTGGCTGCCGGTTTCGCCTTCACCGAGAACATCCTTTATTTCGGCACCGCCATGGTCACCCCGGACTGGACCGGCGCGAACCAGCTCGGCTTTACGTTCGTCCTGCGCGGGCTGCTTTCACCGTTCGCGCACGTGCTATTTACTGCCTGCACCGGCCTCGCGCTGGGGCTGGCCGCCAGCCGTGCCGGGCGGGGCTGGATTGCGCCGGCCTTTGTCCTGGGCCTGATCCCCGCGATCCTGGGCCATATGCTCTGGAACGGCGGGCCGATGCTTTTCTTCGGGGACAACTTCTTCGTGTTCTATTTCCTGCTCCAGGTCCCGCTGTTTGCCCTGGCAGTCACCGGCGTCTGGTTCCTGCGCCGCAGTGAACAGCGGCTGACCCTGCGCCGGCTGGACGAATATGCCCGGGCCGGCTGGTTCACGCCCGCCGAAGTGCGCATGCTGGCCACGGGCAGCGGCAGGCGCCAGGCCATGGCATGGGCACGCGTTAACGGACCGGCAACCAAGGCGGCCATGAAGGAATTCATCCGCCGCTCCACGCGGCTGGCGCTGACCCGGCAGCAGATTGCCGTGGGCCGGGACATACCTGCCAACCAGCAGTACGAGCAGACCCTGCTGGGCGAAGTCACCGGTATCCGCACGGCCATGCTTGCGGGCAGCCGGGCCTAGGGGCCGCGCAGCCGCCCCCAGGGGCGCCGCTAGGGGCCCTGCCCGGCCGGTTCCGGTACGGGAAACGCAAAAGACCGGCCCCGCGGGGCCGGTCTTTTGCGTTTGCTGCATTCTGGCCTCAGGCCAGAAGCGAAGGCTTCAGTTCCTGCAGCCGGCCCAGCAGGCCGTTGATGAAGGCCGGGGATTCGTCCGTGGAGAGCGCTTTCGCCAATTCCACGGCTTCGCTGATGGCCACTTTGTCCGGGATCTCATCGTTGTAGAGGAGTTCCCAGGCGCCCAGGCGGAGGATGATGCGGTCCACCGAAGGCATGCGTTCAAGCGTCCAGCCCTGCGAATACGTGCTCAGGAACTCATCGATCTGCTCCTGCATCGCAACCACGCCTTCCACCAGGTCCATGGTGTAGGGGTTGATGGTCTGGTCGGTCTGTTCGCGGCGGGCCCGGATGGCATCGAAGGCTGAAACCGAACGCTGTTCGGCTTCGAAGAGGACCTCCAGTGCGCGGGTCCGTGCTTTACTGCGTGCACTCACTCGTTAACGCGTCCCAGGTAGTCGCCGGTGCGGGTGTCAACCTTGACCTTGGTTCCGGTTTCCAGGAACAGCGGAACCTGGATCTCGTAACCGGTCTCAATGGTGGCAGGCTTGGTGCCGCCGGTGGAGCGGTCGCCCTGCAGGCCCGGCTCGGTGTAGGTGATTTCCATCGTGACGGACGGCGGCAGCTCGATGTAGAGCGGGGAGCCTTCGTGGATGGCGATGGTGACCATCATGGACTCGAGCATGAAGTTGGCGTTGTCGCCGACAATCTTGCCCGGGACCGTGAGCTGGTCGAAATCGGAGGTATCCATGAAGACGTAGTCTTCGCCGTCCTGGTACAGGTACTGGTAGTCGCGGCGGTCCACCGTGGCGGTCTCTACCTTGATTCCGGCGTTGAACGTCTTGTCCACTACCTTGCCCGACGTCACGTTGCGCATCTTGGTACGGACGAACGCACCACCCTTGCCCGGCTTCACGTGCTGGAACTCGATGATGCTCCAGAGGTTGCCTTCAAGCTTCAGCACGGTGCCGTTCTTGATGTCGTTGGTCGTCGCCACAGTTTCTCTTCCGGTTGTTCGTGAAAGTACGTTTATTCAAGTCCGTCCACTATTCTACCCGCTCGCGGGAACCTACAGGCTGAGCCGGATGCCGCCCTGCGGCTCGGAGGCAATTTCCTGGTAGGTGGCAAACAGCAGCGAGGTGTCCGGGACCTCAAGCATGGACGGCTTCGCGAGTCCGTCCAGCACCACGAAGCGCAGCAGGTCACCGCGGGATTTCTTGTCCCGCCGCATGCCGTCCAGCAGGGCCGACCAGCGGTCCTTGCGGTAGCTGACGGGCAGGCCCAGCGAGGAGAGGATTTCCTTGTGCCGGTCCGCGGTGGCGTCGTCCAGGCGGCCCACCATGCGCCCGAGTTCGGCGGCGAACACCAGACCCACCGACACCGCCGCGCCATGGCGCCATTGGTAGCGTTCGGCCAGTTCGATCGAGTGGCCCAGGGTGTGTCCGTAGTTCAGGAATTCCCGCCGGCCGGCCTCGCGCAGGTCCGAGGACACAATGTCCGCCTTGACCCGGATGGAACGCTCAACGAGTTCGCGCACGACATCGGAGCCGCCGTCGGCCACTGCCTCCGGGTTCGCTTCGATGAGGTCCAGGATGGCGGGATCGGCAATGAAACCGCACTTGATGACTTCGGCCATACCGCTGAGGAGTTCGTTTTTCGGCAGCGTGGCCAGCGCATCCAGGTCGGCGAGGACCCCGGCGGGCGGATGGAAGGCGCCCACCAGGTTCTTGCCTTCGGCCGTGTTGATGCCGGTCTTCCCACCCACGGCCGCATCCACCATGCCCAGCAGGGACGTGGGGATGTGCACCACCTTGATACCGCGCAGCCAGGTGGCGGCCACAAAGCCCGCCACGTCGGTGACGGCTCCGCCGCCCACCGCCACAATGGCGTCGGACCGCGTGAAGTCATTCTGTCCCAGGACCTGCCAGCAGAACGCGGCCACCTGGATGTGCTTGCCCTCTTCGGCGTCGGGAATTTCCGCGGTCACTGCCGTCAGGCCCGTGGCGGCCAGCTCATCGCGGACGGTGTCCCCCGTGGTGCGCAGTGCGCGCGGGTGGATGACGAGGACACGGCGCACGCGTTCACCGAGCATCTCCGGCAGGCGGCCCAGCAGGCCGTTGCCCACTACGACGTCGTAGTTGTCTGCGGGGGCGGAGCCGGTTACCGGAATGATCGTCGGTTCGGAGGGCATCTAGTCTTCTCCTTTAGTGAGGACGGAAGTCAGCCGGTCGATAATGGCCGGAACTGTAAGGCCCCTGGTGTCAATGGTGATGTCGGCCAGGGATTCGTAGACGGGTCGGCGGGCCGTGGCCAGCTCCTGCCAGCGCCGGACCGGATCCGGGGCAAGCATGGGCCGGTGGCCGGCCCGGGTGATCCGGGGCAGCACGGTGGCCAGGTCCGTATCCAAAAACACTACAGTGACACCGGCCAGAAGCTGCTGTGTACCCGAATCCAGCACTGCACCGCCGCCCAGGGAGATCACGGACGGGACCGGGTTTTCCAGGGCTGCCGCCACGGTCCGGGCCTCCACTTCGCGGAAAAAGCATTCCCCGCGCGAGGTGAACAGCTCGGCGATGGGACCGTAGCGTTCCACCACGGCCTCATCCGTGTCCACGAAGGGCAGCCCCGCGCGGGCGGCGTAGCCGCGGCCCACCACCGATTTGCCGGCGGCCATAAAACCGATCAGGACCACGTGCCGGCCGGTCCGGTGTGTCCGGACACCGCCGCCCGCGCCGCGGAGGTCAGTACTGCGGGACATCGGTACCGGCGGATTCCAGTGACTCGGGGATGGCGGCCAGGTACGCGCGCAGGTTCCGGGCGGTTTCCGGCACGGAGTCGCCGCCGAACTTTTCAATCACGGCTTCGGCCAGCACCAGCGCCACCATGGCTTCTGCCACGACGCCGGCAGCAGGAACCGCGCAGACGTCGGAGCGCTGGTGGTGGGCGCGGGCTGGTTCGGAAGTGCGCACGTCCACGGTGCGCAGGGCGCGCGGCACCGTGGCAATGGGTTTCATGGCGGCCCGGACGCGGAGCAGCTCACCGATGCTCATGCCGCCTTCAATGCCGCCGGCCCGGTTCCCGGACCGGACCACGTGTCCGTTGCCGTCCTGCAGGATTTCGTCGTGGGCGGCGGAACCGCGGCGGGTGGCCGTAAGGAACCCGTCCCCCACTTCCACGCCCTTGATGGCCTGGATGCCCATCAGCGCACCGGCGATGCGGGCGTCCAGCCGGCGGTCCCAGTGCACGTAGCTGCCCAGTCCCGGCGGCAGGCCGTAGGCCAGCACCTCCACCACGCCGCCGAGGGTCTCACCCTCCTTGTGCGCGGCATCGACCTCTGCCACCATCGCCGCGGAGACGCCGGGGTCGAAGCAGCGCATCGGATCGGCGTCGAGGGCGTCGACGTCGGCGGGGTGCGGCAGTGCGGCATCCTCCGGGGCCATCACCCCGGCGATGCCGACAGTGTGGCTCACCAGGCGGATGCCCAGCTGACCAAGGAACGCGGACGCGACGGCGCCCAGCGCCACCCGGGTGGCCGTTTCGCGGGCGCTGGCACGTTCGAGGACGGGCCGTGCCTCGTCAAAGCCGTATTTCTGCATGCCGGTGAAATCAGCGTGGCCGGGCCGGGGCCGGGTCAGGGGTGCGTTGCGGGCGGAATCGGCCAGGAGCTCCGGATCCACCGGATCCGCTGCCATCACCTGTTCCCATTTGGGCCACTCGGTGTTCCCGATCTCGATGGCCACGGGGCCGCCCTGGGTACGGCCGTGGCGGACACCGCCAAGAATGCGGACCGCGTCCTGTTCAAACTTCATCCGGGCACCGCGGCCGTAACCGAGCCGGCGGCGGGCCAGGGCGGCCTGAATGGCGGCACTGTCCACTTCCACTCCGGCAGGGACACCTTCAACGATTCCAACCAGTGCAGGCCCGTGGGACTCACCGGCGGTCAACCAACGCAACATGCTTTCAATACTGCCACGTCAGGGCCGGGCGTTCAGCGCCGCGGTATTCCCACTGCGTCACACATTGCGTTTGTGACGCCGGGTTCATCCCGGAACGCGTCGCCGGTGAACAGCTTCACCTGTTCCACGGCTTGGTAGAGCAGCATGTCGATCCCGGGTGCCACGGTGCCGCCCTGCCCGGCCCATGCCGCGGCCAGGGCGCTCGGCCAGGGGTCGTAGGCCACGTCCAGCAGGATGCCGCCGTGGGAGACGGCGGAAATGTCCCGGGCCAGGGCGTCCGCACCGTGGGGCGGCAGGGTGGAAATCACGACGTCGGCCCCGGCGCAGCCTGCGGCCGCTTCTTCCCAGGGGCGGGCGTGGACACGGATGCCGGTCCGCTCCCCCGCCTCACGCACCCCGGCGGTGCCGGCGGACGGGTCGGGGAACCGCCGGGCGCAGACCCGGACCTCGGGGGAACCGAGCTCTGCCAGTGCGGCCACGGCAGCGCATGCCGTACCGCCGGCGCCCAGCACAACGGCCCGGGGACGGTCCCGGACACCGGCATTGCGCAGGGCACCGATGATCCCGGCGACGTCGGTGTTATGGCCGGTGAGGACCGTGCGGTTGTCTTCGCGGGCAAAGGTCACCGTGTTCAGGACACCGAGCGCCTGCACCCGCCGGTCCGTCCGGTCCATCTCCGGGACCAGGACGGCCTTCAGCGGCATGGTGACGGAGAGACCCGCCCAGCCGTCCCCGCGGCGCAGGGAGGCCGCGAATGCCGCGGCCTCCCCTGCCGTGAGGTCGATCGCCTCATAGCTGCAGGCGAATCCGAGGTGGGCGTAGGCGGCCCGGTGCATCAGCGGCGACTTGGAGTGGCTGATCGGATGCCCCAGGACGGCTGCCCGCCGTGAATCCACTTATCCGCACCGCCCGGGCTTCTGCGTGCTGCACCAGTTCTGGTATTCCTCCACGTACTTGGCGTGCTCCGCCAGCGTGCTGGAGAACTTGGTGTCACCGGTGTCCAGGTTCACGGTGACCCAGTAGAAGTACGGGACGTCCGCGGGATTGGCTGCCGCTTCGATGGCCTCCGGGCTCGGCGAGCCGATCGGCCCCACGGGCAGTCCGGGGTTGGCGTACGTGTTGTACGGGTTGGACTTGTCCGCCTTCTCCTCCGGGGTCAGCTCGTAGCTCTTGCGTCCCAGCCCGTAGGTCACTGTTGCGTCGGACTGGATGAGTCCGTTGGTTTCCTTGTTGTCCGGGCCCAGCCGGTTCTCGATGGAACCTGCAACGTCGTGGTAATCGGCTTCGCCGGCCTCGGCCTGGATGATGCTGGCCTTGGTCAGGATCCGATACTGCTCGGCGGGGTCGGCAATGCCGGCGTTCTTTAGTTCGGCGAACGTGTTGTCCACCATTTCCTTGATGATTTCCGTGGCGTCCATCTCGACGTCGAACCGGTATTCACCCGGGAACAGGTAGCCTTCAAGGCTCACCGCTTCGGCCGGGAGGCCGAACTGCTGCGGGGCATCGGCCAGCGCCTGGAATTCCGAGAGCGGGATCTGCGTGGAGGTGTTGAGCACCTCGAAGACCTCGTTCTGGCGCAGGCCGCGCTGTACGGCAGCGTAGTGGACGGGGCTGCCGCCGTCGCCCAGCAGTGCATCCACTGCTGCGGAGGAGGACATCTGGTACTTCATCTCGTACGTGCCGGGCTGGATCTCCCGGCCGTCGGACTGGGCGTTGAACGCGTTGACGAACTCCTTGGAGGTGGCCACGATGTCTTCGGCTTCCAGCTTTCCGCCGATCAGCAGCGGACCGTCGCCCTGGGCGACTGTGAACGCCACGGTACCGTTGCCCCCGCCCTCGTAGTCCTTGACCTCGTTCATGCCCAGCAGGTCCCGCAGGAACATGGTCAGGCCAAAAACGACGCCGGCGAACACTGCCAGCACGGCCACCATGATGATCGTCCGGCGGCGTCGTCGCCGCTGCTTCTCCCGGGACGGGCGGCGGCTCCTGCGCGTGGGCAGGTCCGCCGGCTCGTTGAAGAACTGTGTCATGGGAAGCTCGTCTCCCTGGCCGTAGCCGGGCTCATGGTCCGGTTCCGCCATGGCGGGGTACTCGGGATATCTGTGGCTCACGGCGTGATACCGCCTTCGCGCTCGATGTCCTGCGAAATTGTTGACTCCTCGGTCGGGGCCGGCTCGGCATCACGGTGGCGATGCGTCCGGCTCGGTGTAACCAGCTCCCCCACGTCCCGGTTCAGGGAACGTTGTGTGTCAATAGACTGCTGCAGAATTGCCACGGCAGCCGCCTGATCCACCACTGTACGGTGATTCCTGCTGTTCATTCCAGCTTCATGAAGCGATCGGTGCGCGGTGACGGTGGTCAGGCGTTCGTCCACCAGCCGCACGGGCAGTTGCTGCCCGGCATCCTGGAGGGCCTGGGCCAGGGTCTGCGCGTACTCCCTCGCCATCAGCGTGGAGGCCGTTTCTCCCCCGCGCATGCTGCGCGGAAGACCCACAAAGACCTCAACGGCGGCGCGCTCGGCAACCTCCCGGAGCACCACCTTGATGTCGCTGTTCTTCTTCGCATCGCGCTTCAGCGTCCTCACCGGCATGGCGAGGACGCTGTCGGGGTCGCTGGCGGCCAGGCCCACCCGGACCAGGCCGACGTCGACCCCGAGCTTTACGCCGCGCGGTACCCCAGAAGCTGCCAAGTCAGCTCCGTCCGGCCACGGCTCCGCGGATGGCTGTGAGGGCATCCGCGATCCTGCCCGCGTCGGAGCCGCCGCCCTGGGCCACGTCATCCTTGCCGCCGCCACCGCCGCCGAGGACGCCGGCTGCAACCTTGACCAGGGCTCCGGCCTTGACGCCAGCGCTGCGGGCGCCCTCGTTGGTGGCGACAATCACTACGGGACGGTTGTTCGAAACACCGGCCACGGCCACGGTCGCGGGTTCACTGCCGAGGCGTGAGCGCAGGTCCAGGGCCAGCGTACGCAGGTCATCCGCGCCGCCCACCTCGCCGGCGTCGTGGGCCAGCAGACGCACTCCGTCCACGTCAATGGCGGTGCCGACCAGGGCAGCCGCGGAAGCGGCAAGCTGGTCTCGGCGCAGCTTTTCCAGTTCCTTCTCGGTGGCCTTCAGCTTTGCGAGGGTGGCTGCAAGCCGGTCCGGCAGCTGCACGGAGGGGACCTTCAGCATTTCGGAGAGCTCGTTGACCAGGGCCCGCTCGGCGGCCAGGTGGCGGAATGCGTCCATGCCCACGAAGGCCTCAACCCGGCGGTTGCCCGAGCCGACGGACTGCTCGCCCAGGAGGGTCAGGCTGCCGATCCGCGAGGTGGATTCCACGTGCGTGCCGCCGCAGAGCTCACGGGACCAGTCGCCGTTCATTTCCACCACGCGCACGGTGTCGCCGTAGGCTTCACCGAACAGGGCGGTGGCGCCCAGTGCCTTGGCGTCCGCCAGGGACATGATCTTGGTTTCGACCTGGTAGTTGCTGCGGATGGCCAGGTTGGAGACCTCTTCGATCTCGGACTTGGCGGCATCAGACAGGCCTTCGCCCCAGGAGAAGTCGAAGCGCAGGTAGCCGGCCTTGTTGAAGGAACCCCGCTGCAGGGCTTCCGGGCCGAGGATCTGGTGCAGGGCGGCGTGCACAATGTGCGTGCCGGAGTGCGCCTGCTCGGCCTCGTGGCGGCGCTGCGCGTCGACGGCGGCCAGCACGCTGGCGCCGGCTGCGATTTCGCCCTCGCGGACAATCGCCTTGTGCACGCTCAGGCCCTTCACCGGGCGCTGGACGTCCTGCACTTCCAGGACAAAGCCGTCACCGGTGATCAGGCCGGTGTCGGCGGCCTGGCCGCCTGCTTCGGCGTAGAACGGGGTCTCGTCCAGGACCAGGGAGATTTCCGATCCCTGGCCGGCGTATTCCACCCGGGAGCCGCCGGAAATGATGCCGCGGACCGTGGATTCGGTAGCCAGTTCGTCGTATCCGGTGAAGACGGTGTTACCCGCAGCCAGCAGTTCGTTGAAGACCGAAAGGTCCGCATGTCCGTGCTTCTTGCCGCGGGCGTCGGCCTGGGCACGCTTGCGCTGTTCGGACATCAGGGAGCGGAAGCCCGCTTCGTCCACCTTCAGCCCCGCTTCCTCGGCCATTTCCAGGGTGAGGTCGATCGGGAAACCGTAGGTGTCGTGCAGGGTAAAGGCTTCCTCGCCGGACAGCGGGGTGCCCGCGGCCTTGGAAACCTTGACGGCCTCTTCCAGGCGTTCGGTGCCCGAGGCGATGGTGCGCAGGAACGCCTTCTCCTCGGCGTAGGCAATGCGGCTGATCCGGGCGAAGTCGGCCTCGACCTCGGGGTAGGTGCCCTTCATGGCGTCCCGGGAAACGGGCAGGAGTTCGGGCAGCACGGCGGTTTCAACGCCCAGCAGTCGCATGGCGCGCACGGCGCGGCGGATCAGGCGGCGCAGCACGTAGCCGCGGCCCTCATTGGACGGGCTGACACCGTCGGAGATCAGCATCAGGGCGGAGCGGATGTGGTCGGCCACCACGCGCATGCGGACGTCGTCCGTGTGGTGCGGGTCGGACGGATCCTCGGCACTGGTGTAGGCCTTGCCGGACAGCTCGGCGGCCTTGTCCAGCACCGGACGGACCTGGTCCGTCTCGTACATGTTCTCCACGCCCTGCAGGATCATTGCGAGGCGTTCGAGACCGAGGCCGGTGTCGATGTTCTTCTGCGGCAGTTCCCCGGCAACGTCGAAGTCGGTCTTGGACCGGACAGCGGAGAGCTGGTACTGCATAAAGACGAGGTTCCAGATCTCGATGTACCGGGTCTCGTCGACGGCGGGGCCGCCTTCCTGTCCGTAGGCCGGACCGCGGTCGTAGTAGATCTCGGAGCAGGGGCCGCCGGGGCCGGCCTGGCCGGTGTTCCAGTAGTTGTCGGCCTTGCCGGTGCCGACGATGCGCTCGTTGGGGACACCGATCTTGTCCCGCCAGATGGCGCGTGCTTCCTCGTCGCGCTCATCGCCGTCTTCATAGACGGTGACCCAAAGGCGTTCGGGGTCCAGGCCGAAGCCGCCCTTCTCGACGTCGGAGGTCAGCAGCTCCCACGCATAGGTGATGGCTTCTTCCTTGAAGTAGTCACCGAAGGAAAAGTTGCCGGCCATCTGGAAGAACGTGCCGTGGCGGGCGGTCTTGCCTACCTCTTCGATGTCGGCGGTACGGATGCACTTCTGCACGCTGGTGGCCCGGTTGTACGGGGCCTTTTCGCGGGCGGTGAGGTACGGGATGAACGGCACCATGCCGGCCACTGTGAACAGCAGCGAGGGATCGTTGGAGACAAGTGACGCCGAGGGCACCACCGTATGGCCCTTATCGCTGAAGTAATCCAGCCAGCGGCGGGCAATCTCGTGGGACTTCATGGTGCTTCTTTACCCTTCCGGTAATTCCGATATCAGCACGCAGGTGAGGCTGCGCGCGGTACTGCTGTGCCGTGATGCCCGGCGTCCGGTCCTGCCTTAGCGGCGGACCGAGCGGATGGCATCGGCGGCGTTGTCCGTGGTGTCCAGTCCCAGTGCGGCGCGCAGGTCTCCCTCACGCTGGCTCATGCCCTCGCGCAGGGCTTCGGCGAAACTCTGCACGGCGCCGGCGGCGGAGTCCACGGCCCGGTTGATGCCGGCCTGGCTGAGGCTGGACTTGGCTTCCGTGACCCGGCGGACGGCAATCACACCGATGGCGACGCCGATCGACATCCAAAATACGCGCTTAATCATGATTCGCTCCTGTGCTTTCGGGATGGGCTTGCGGGGTGCCTAGCGGCTGCGCCGGCCCCGGCCGGTGCCCTGCGTCCGCGCGGTGCGGCGGGAGGCCAGGGCCGAACGGACGCCGTAGCTGAAGGCCGAGACCTTGATCAGCGGCGACCCGATGGTGGCTGCCACCAGGGAGGACAGGGCGGACAGGTTGGCTGAGGCGTCGGAGACGTTCGAGGAGATCCCGTCCACCTTCTGCAGCTGCAGGTTGGTAGTGGACACAGTGGTGGTCACTTCGTCGATCAGCGGCGTGGTCTCTTCGCTGAGGGTCCGGATGGCCCCGCGCATTTCGTCAAAGACCTTCCCCAGTTTCCAGACGGGCACGGCCAGCAATGCCACCAGCACGGCAAACACGCCGGCCGCTATCAGACCGGCAATATCTCCACCCGACATGGGACTCCTTTTGCGCAAAAATCATAGTGGTTGGCACAACCGTGCGCGGTTCCGCCATATGTACCTTACCTACTGCGGCGCCGCAGCACTTACTTTTGCCGCCTGCGCCACGAAAGCGAAGCCGCCCGGATAACGGAACAGCCCGCGGCACAAGGCCGCGGGCTGTTCTGTAAACGGGTAAACCCGCTCTTTAGCGTGCGTAGTATTCCACCACGAGCTGCTCTTCGCAGGTCACGGGGATTTCGGAACGCTTGGGGCGGCGCACGAGGCGTGCCTGCAGCTTGTCCAGGGAAACATCGAGGTAACCCGGGACTGCGGGCAGGACGTCGCGGTGGGCGCCGGCAGCGGCAACCTGGAACGGCGTCATGGTCTCGCTGCGCTGGTGCACGTGGATGAGCTGGCCTTCGGAAACGCGGAAGGACGGGCGGTCCACGCGGGCACCGTCAACCAGGATGTGGCGGTGCACAACCAGCTGGCGGGCCTGGGCGATGGTGCGGGCGAAGCCTGCACGCAGCACGAGCGCGTCGAGACGCATTTCGAGCAGTTCGATCAGGTTTTCACCGGTCAGGCCGGCGGTGCGGCGGGCTTCTTCGAAGACACGGGTCATCTGTGCTTCGCGGATGCCGTACTGCGCACGCAGACGCTGCTTTTCGCGCAGACGTACGGCGTAGTCGCTGTCCTGCTTGCGACGGGCGCGGCCGTGCTCACCCGGGGGGTAAGGCCGACGCTCGAAGTACTTAGCTGCCTTGGGGGTCAAAGCAATGCCGAGGGCGCGCGATGCGCGTGCCTGACGGCGTGCACGTGTGTTGTTAGCCACGTTCACCTTTCACTGTTTGGCGGTTTGGCCACGGCAGAAAGTTATCCCTGCTGTGACTGCTGCGAAATATGCTGGCCTCCATGAGGGAGAGCTCCGGCCAACCGCTGCCGTCTGCTACAGCCAAAGGTTTGCACCCCGGCTTGCCAGTCAACCATCAATGCTAACACGGCCCCGCAGGCCGGAGCGTCAGGCCTTCCCGCCCCGGATGATGCCCCGCAGCCGTTGAAGCCGGGCGGAAATCTCGCGTTCCACTCCGTTGCCGGTCGGCTCGTAGTAGTTCCGTCCCACCAGGTCGTCCGGGGCGTACTGCTGCTTGGCGATCCCATGCGGTGCGTCGTGCGAGTAGATGTATCCCTTGCCGTGGCCCAGCTGTTTGGCCCCCGGATAGTGCGCGTCGCGCAGGTGGGCCGGCACCCCCTGCCCGCGCCCGGCCCGCACGTCCGCAATGGCAGCGTTGATGCCGTTGTAGGCGGCGTTGGACTTCGGCGCGGTGGCGATGTGCACCACGGCCTCGGCCAGGATGATCCGTCCTTCGGGCATGCCGATCAGCTGGACGGCCTGGGCCGCGGCCACCGCTGTCTGCAGCGCCGTCGGATCCGCCATCCCCACGTCCTCCGACGCCGAGATCACCAGGCGGCGGGCGATAAAGCGCGGGTCCTCCCCCGATTCGAGCATCCGCGCCAGATAGTGCAGGGCGGCGTCGACGTCGGATCCGCGCAGCGACTTGATGAACGCGCTGGTGATGTCATAGTGCTGGTCGCCCGCCCGGTCATAGCGCAGGGCGGCAACGTCCAGGGCTTCCTCGGCATGCTTCAGCGTCACTTCAGGCACATCCTCGCCTTCCGCCCGCTCCGAGTAGGCGACGCCGGCGGCAGCCTCGAGGGCGGTGAGCCCGCGGCGCGCATCGCCCGCAGCCAGCCGGACCAGGTGCTCCAGTGCCTCCTCACTGACCGTCACCCTGCCCGCAAGGCCCCGCTCGTCCTCCACGGCCCGCTGCAGCAGGGAGGCGATATCGGCCTCCGTCAACGGCTTGAGGGTCAGCAGCAGGGAACGGGACAGCAGCGGGGAGACCACGGAGAAGGAGGGGTTTTCAGTGGTGGCCGCCATCAGGACCACCCACCGGTTCTCCACTCCGGGCAGCAGGGCATCCTGCTGCGCCTTGTTGAAGCGGTGGATCTCATCCAGGAAAAGGATGGTGGTGACGCCGTGCAGGTCCCGGTCCGTAAGGGCCTGGTCCATCACCCGGCGCACGTCCTTCACACCGGCGGTGATGGCGGACAGCTCCACGAATTTGCGGCCGGCACCGCGGGCCACCACATGCGCCAGCGTGGTCTTTCCGGTGCCGGGAGGACCCCACAGCATTACCGAGGAGGGTCCGGCAGGGTTGCGGTCATCGGCTGACTGCGCCAAGGTCCGCAGCGGCGAGCCGGGTCCGAGCAGGTGCTGCTGGCCCACCACTTCATCCACCGTGCGCGGGCGCATCCGGACCGCGAGGGGGCTGCGCGGGCGCTGCCGGGCAGCGGAGCTGTCCGCGGCGTCGTCGTACCCGTCCTCGTCGTCTCCGCCTGCACTGAACAAATCATTCCCCGACAAAGCATTCACGGTTCAAGGCTACTCGTGCCTTAACCTTGGCTGGTCCACCCGTCCCGTCCCGAAAGCAGGCACCCGCCATGCCCTCCACCCGCACCATCCATGTGGAGGCGCAGCGGCTGCCCGGCTGGCTGGGGCGGTTCGAGGCCGCTCAGGGCCCGGTGGAGATACGGTCCGGGCAGGCCGGTCTCCTGGTGGAAGCCGCTTCCGGGGCGCGGGCGGAACTGCTGCCGCCGTGGCCTGCCGACGGCCGTCCCGGACGGGGCGGCAACGAGGTCGAACGGCTGGTCTCCCTCGCCGGACAGGCCCGTACTTTGGGCCTGCTGCTGGTGCGCCGCGGCGGGTACGCCGCAGGGGTCTGCCGCGAGGGACGGCTGCTGGGGTCGAAAACCGGATCCGGCAATGCCCGCCGTGCGCCGGCAGTCCTGGCGGGCATTGCTGCCGTCGAAGCTGCACGGCTGTTTGCCGCCTTCGGTCCCGAGTACCTGGTGCCGGGCGGGGACCGCACCCTGGCCGGGCAGGCGGCCGCCCGGAAGGAGCTCGCGCCCTGGGCCGGGCTGGCACGGCTGCGGCCGCTGGATGTTGCCGATCCCACGGCTGCGGTTCTTGCACAGGCAGCGCGGGACGCCGCAGCGGTACTGGTCCGGATTACCGTTCCCTGACCACCGGCTGGTCCTATCAGGCGCCGCGTGGCTGCCGTTTAGCTGCCGCTGATCCGCGTGACGGTCAGTGCCGCCGGCTCAGGGCGTGCCGCCCGGAACCCGGTTCCGGCCCAGAGGCTGGTCCCGTGCGGATCGCCCGCTGCGGCCGCCTGCGCCCGAAGCCGCTTGGTGACCTGGTTGACCAGGGGGTAGGCGGCCGGCGCTTCCGGATGGGCAGCCATAAAGCGGTTGGCCAGTCCCCTGGCCGTGCGGCCGGAGAACGCCCGGGTCAGGGCGGTGGCGGTGAACTGCGGATCCTGCAGGGCCGCACGGTGCACGGCGGCGGTGCCTGCTTCCGGGCTGAGCAGCAGCGCCGTGCCGATCTGCACGGCGTCCGCTCCGGCGCCGCGCAGCGCCCGGGCCTGGACCGGCGTGGTGATGCCGCCGGCCGCTATCAGTTCAACGCCGGTTCCAAGCCGGGACCGGGCCTCCCGCACCAGCTCCGGCAGCGGTTGGGTTGCCGGCTCGGCGGCCGCGTCGAAGCTGCCGCGGTGCCCGCCGGCATCGGGACCCTGCAGGCACAGCATGCGGGCACCCGCGGCGGCGGCCAGTTCCGCTTCGGCAACCGTAGTCACCGTGACCGCAACGGCCGTCCCGGCGTCGGACAGCACCGCAAGCACCGCCGCAGGAGGCAGCCCGAAGGTAAAGGACACCACCGGCACCCGCAGCCGGTGCACCAGCTCCACTTTGGCGTCCCAGCCGTCGGTATCGGCAGGGTCCGGCAGCGGCAGCAGATCTGCCGGATACTCCCGCGCCAGCTCCTGGCGATAGGCCAGGGCGGCAGCCAGGTTTCCGGCCGTGCCGTTCCCGGGCCTTCCGTCCCCGGTTGGCATCGGGCCGGCCGTGTTGGCAATGTCCGGCACAAAGAGGTTGACCCCGAACGGGCGGCCACCTCCCCCGCCGACAAGGTCCCTGGTAGCGGCGATCTCGGTTTCCAGCGTTTCGGGGGTTTTGTAGCCGGCGGCCAGGAAACCCAATCCGCCGGCGTTGGACACGGCTGCGGCCAGCACAGCGGTGGAGGGGCCGCCGGCCATCGGAGCCCCCACCACGGCATGGTCGAGTGAAGCCAGACTGAACACAGCTGCCCTAGAGGGTGACTGTGCCGTCAATGCAGGTGGCGGTTTCCCCGCCCACCCAGATTTTCCGGTCCCGGTTGAAGATCCGCACCAGTCCGGAGCGGCCGACGGCGGTGCCCTGGGTGACGGTGTAGCGTTCCGGTGCCAGTCCGGCACCGATGAGCCACTGGGCCAGTCCGGCATTGAGGCTGCCGGTGACCGGGTCCTCCGGCACACCGTGGCCGGGTGCGAAGGCGCGTACCTCGAAGTCCGTTTCGGCGCCGTCGGGCTGCGGCCCGATCACGCCCACGGCCAGGTCGCCCAGTGCGGCCGCATCGGGAGCCAGTCCCAGCACGGTGTCCGCATCCGCCAGCAACAGGCCCAGCCAGCCGGGCCCGTTGTCCACCCAGTTGGCTGCCCGGACCTGCTCACGGCTGAGTCCCAGTGCGTCCACGGCCTGCTTCAGGACGGAGTCTTCCGGTTCGCCGGAGCGGATCAGCGGCGGTGCACCGAAGGCTGCCATGCCGGTCGAGGCGTGCAGGGTTACCAGGCCCACCCCGCACTCCTGGATGACGACGCCGGGGTAATGCGGAATGTTTCCGGCCTCCAGCCAGGCGTGGCAGGTGCCCAGCGTGGGGTGGCCGGCGAAAGGGATTTCGCCCCCGGGGGTGAAGATCCGGACCCGGTAGTCCGCCCCTTCCGCGGCGGGCGGCAGCACGAAGGTGGTCTCGGACAGATTGGTCCAGCGGGCGAACGCGGCCATGGCTGCATCTGACACCCCGTCCGCATCCAGGACCACGGCAACGGGGTTACCCTGGTAGCGCTGACGTCCGAATACATCCACCTGCTTGAACCAGCGTTCTCTCATGCCCAAACTCTAACCGGTTGCCCCGCCCCACCCGCGGAACCGGTCCGCGGTCAGACACAAAAGTGCCCGGCCGCCTGAGCGGCCGGGCACTTTGGACGAACTGTCAGGCGTCAGCCTTCCTGGCTGCGTCCTTTCCCGCGCCGGACTACTTGTCGGCGTCCTTCTTGTCGCCGTCCTTCTTGTCCTCAGCTTTCTTGGCCTCGGGCTTGAAGTCCACACCGGCTTCCTTGCGCTGCTGCGCGGTGATGGGCGCAGGAGCCTGCGTCAGCGGGTCGTAGCCGCCGCCGGACTTCGGGAACGCAATCACGTCGCGGATGGAATCGGTGCCGGCCAGCAGGGCCACCACGCGGTCCCAGCCGAACGCAATGCCGCCGTGCGGCGGGGCGCCGAACTTGAAGCCCTCAAGCAGGAAGCCGAACTTCTCCTGTGCGTCCTCCTGGCTCAGGCCCATCACCTTGAAGACGCGCTCCTGCACGTCGCGCTGGTGGATACGGATGGATCCGCCGCCGATCTCGTTGCCGTTGCAGACAATGTCGTAGGCGTAGGCCAGTGCCGACTCGGGGTCCGTGTCGAAGGTGTCCATGAATTCGGGCTTGGGCGAAGTGAACGCGTGGTGCACGGCGGTCCAGGCGCCGCCGCCCACGGCCACGTCACCGGCGGCAACAGCGGCCGACGCCGGCTCGAACATGGGTGCGTCGACAACCCAAACAAACGCCCAGTCCTTGGGATCGATCAGGCCGGTGCGGTGGCCGATCTCCACGCGGGCCGCGCCGAGCAGGGCACGGGCCTCGCTCTTTTCGCCGGCACCGAAGAAGATGCAGTCGCCGGGCTTGGCGCCGACCTTTTCGGCGAGGTTCTCCCGCTCGAAGTCGGTGAGGTTTTTGGCCACGGGGCCGGTCAGGGTGCCGTCTTCCTGTACCAGCACGTAGGCCAGGCCCTTTGAGCCGCGCTGCTTGGCCCATTCCTGCCAGGCATCAAGGGTGCGGCGGGCCTGCGAGGCTCCGCCGGGCATGACGACGGCGCCGACGTACGGTGCCTGGAAGACGCGGAAGGTGGTGTCCTTGAAGAACTCCGTGAGTTCCGTCAGCTCCAGGCCGAAGCGCAGGTCCGGCTTGTCCGAGCCGTAGCGGGCCATGGCGTCGGCGTAGGTCATGCGCGGGATGGGCGTGCTGATGTCGACGCCGATCAGCTTCCACAGCGACTTCACGATCTGCTCGCCGAGGGCAATGATGTCGTCTTCCTCGACGAAGCTGGCCTCGATGTCCAGCTGCGTGAACTCCGGCTGGCGGTCAGCGCGGAAGTCTTCGTCGCGGTAGCAGCGGGCAATCTGGTAGTACTTCTCGAACCCGCCCACCTGCAGCAGCTGCTTGAACAGCTGCGGGGACTGGGGCAGGGCGTACCAGGAGCCGGGGGCAAGGCGTGCCGGGACCACGAAGTCCCGGGCACCTTCGGGGGTGGAACGGGTCAGCGTGGGCGTTTCGATTTCAACGAAGCCTTCGTCGTGCAGCAGCTCGCGGGCCACCCGGTTCGCTTCGGAGCGCAGCCGCATGGCGGCAGCCGGTGCCGGGCGGCGCAGGTCAAGGTAGCGGTGGCGCAGGCGTGCTTCCTCGCCCACCTCCACGTGCTCGTCGATCTGGAACGGCAGCGGGTCCGAGGTGTTCAGGATGACCGTCTTGTCCGCGATGACCTCGATCTCGCCGGTGGCAAGCGCCGGGTTCTCGTTGCCCTCGGGCCGCTTCTGTACGGTGCCGGTGATCTGCAGGACGTATTCGTTGCGCAGGCCGTGGAAGACGTCCTCTTCACGAACCACCACCTGCGCCACACCCGAGGCATCGCGCAGGTCGAGGAAGGCAACGCCGCCGTGGTCCCGCCGTCGGGCAACCCAGCCTGCGAGAGTAACGGTCTGTCCAATATGCTCGGCCCTCAGGGAACCAAGGGCATGAGTGCGCAGCACAGCTGTCCTTTCGAAAAACTTGCGGAAACAACTGTTTCCGCCCATTGTGAATACACGGTCTCCTTCAGAGTTTACCGGTGAACCGACCCCCACCCTGCCAAGTCCCTACCGATTGGAAGGTCATTTGTCCGGCACTACCCAGCCGCGCATTCCCTTGGGCGGCTTTGATGCCACCACTGCCGGCATTGGATCCATCGTTGGGGCCGGCGCCTTTGTGGCCTTCGCTCCTGCCGCTGCCGCAGCGGGTCCCGCACTCGCGGCAGCCCTTGGCGTCTCCGCTTTCGTGGCCGTCCTGTGCGCCCTGTCCACCTTCCAGCTGAGCCGTGCGGTGTCCCGCCGCCTGCCCGAGGACCAGGGCGGGGACGGGACCGCGCGGACCGCGGCCCGCATCCTGCTCGGTCCCTACAGCGGTTTCCTGTCCGGCTGGACCCTGGTGTGCGCCCTGTTGCTCTCCTCCGCCGTGCTGGCGGCCGCCTTCGGGGCCTATGTGGTGCCGGAACATCCGGTGGCCGCGGCCGTGGGTGCCGTGGTGGTGATGGCCGCAGTGAATCTGCTGGGCGTCAACCGCGGGCCCTGGGCCACGCGGTTTGTCCTGGCGTTTGTGTTCAGCATCCTGGCGTTCACCGTGGTGGTGCTCTACAACGAGGCACCCAACCAGCCGGTGCGGGTTGGCGCCGAGATCGATGCCTCGGTCTCGGGCGTGCTGCAGGGCGCCGGCCTCCTGTTTTTCCTCTTCTCCGGCTACACCCGGCTGGCCACCATGGGCGCCGGTGTGCGCAATCCCTCACGGAACCTGCCCATCGCCGTGCCCGCGGCCATCGCCGTGGCGTTTGTGCTGTACCTGCTGATGGGACAGTCGCTGCTGGCCTACTACGGCCCGGCGGCCCTGTCCGCGGAACCCGCTCCCCTGCTGGAGCCGATGCAAAGCGTCGGGGCCAACGTGGGCACCGGAGCCGTGGTCCTGGCCGTGAGCGCAGCTGCCCTCGGCGGGTTATGGTCGCTGCTTGAATCGGCCGGCCGCACTGCAGCGGCCATGGCCGCGGACCGGGACCTGCCGGGTGTTTTGGCTCGAACCCGGCCGGGCCGCGCCGGCTCGGCACCGGCTCCGTGGGTGGCGGAAGCGGCGGCAGCGGGCCTGGTGGTCCTGCTGGTCGTCTTGGCCGATATCGAGGCACTGATCGGCATGGCATCTTTCGCCCTGCTGTTCTACGCAGCCATCACCGCCGTATGCGCGTTCTCGCTCAAGGACCGGACGCGTTACGCCCCGCGGGTGCTGAACCTGGCGGGAGCTGCGGGTGCGCTGCTGCTGGCCCTGGCCCTGCCGCCGCTGTACATCAGCCTGACCCTGATCGCCCTGGTGGCGGGCCTGGTGGTGCGGCTGAGTTTCCGGCGTCCCCGGTCCGCCAAACCGCACCCGCCGCTTTAGGCCGCTGCGGCCCAGCGGCGTACTTCGAGCAGGAGCTCGGCGCGCCGTTGAGGGGAAGCGAAGGACGCTTCAATGGAATTCGCTGCCAGCAGCGCCAGCTGGGCCCGGCTGAGCCCGAAGGCCTCCTGCGCGCTGCGGAAGTTGTCGTCCGCGTAACCGCCGAAGTAGGCGGGATCATCGGAGTTGACGGAGATGTTCAGCCCGCGTTCGAGCATCTGGGGCAGCGGGTGGGCGGCCAGGTTGTCCACGGCGTTCAGCCGGACGTTGGACAGCGGGCAGACCGTCAGCGGGATTTTTTCATGCACCAGGCGTTCCACCAGGGCCGGGTCATCCAGGCAGCGGATGCCGTGGTCGATCCGGTCCACCAGCAGCAGGTCAAGGGCCTGCTCGATGTAGTGCGAGGGGCCTTCCTCGCCTGCGTGTGCCACGGTCCGCAGGCCCGCTTCCCGGGCACGGCGGTACAGTCCGGTGAATGCCTCCGGCGGGTTGCCGACTTCCGCCGAGTCCAGGCCGATGCCGATGATCGGCGCCTCCATGGCCAGCAGGTCCTCCAGGACCTCAAGCGCCTCGGCGGCCGATCGGTCCCGAAGGAACGCGGCGATCAGGGCAGTGGAGACTCCGAATTCCGCCTCGCTGTCCGCCAGTGCCGCGCAGACGCCGCGTACCGAGGTTTCCAGCGGGATGCCGCGGACCAGGTGGGCCTGCGGGTCCATCATCATTTCCACGTGCCGCACGCCGGCTCCCGCGGCCCGCCGCAGGTACGCCCGGGTCATATCCGCGAAGTCCTGCTCGGTGCGCAGCACGTCCATGTTGGCGTAGTACAGGTCCAGGAAGGACTGCAGGTCCGTGAATTGGTAGCGGGCCCGCAGTTCCTCCAAGGACGCATAGGGCAGCGTGATGCCGTTGCGCCCGGCAAGTTCGAAGATCAGTTCCGGTTCGAGGGTGCCTTCAATATGCAGGTGCAGTTCGGCGCAGGGCGGTGTGGGGGCGGGGCTGGTAGGCATGGTTTAAGCCTAGGCCCCCGGTGGCGGCAGGCTAAACGCGCTGGTTTGGAACCTGCACCGGTTTCTCGAACATCCCGTACACCGGGCCGGCCAGCAGCCAGATGCCCGCCACCAGCCCCGCCCGCTTAACCCATGCCCAGAGCTCCCCAGCCTGGTCAGGCGCGGCCAGGAACACGATCATGGCCAGCAGGATCCCTGCTGCCAGGCCCGTGGCGATCAGCACGCGCCCGTACTCCACCCAGAGCGAGCGGCGGTAGGCAGCCGAACCCTTGGCCGGTTTTACCGGTGCCGGCCTGCCGGCAAAACGGTGTGCAAACCGGATGTCGGCCCAACGGATCAGGGAATGGCCGAATGCCACGCTGAACCCCAGATAGAAGGCTGCCAGGCCGTGAATGCCCTCCGCTGCGCCGCCGCGGCCCAGGTCCACGGCGGCGGCGGCCAGCAGAACCACATCCAGCAGCGGTACGCAGGCCAGCAGCACCAGCCCGAGGCGGGGCTGTTTCAGCAGGTACCGGGCGCCCAGCCCGGCCACGAGCAGTATCCAAAAACCGATCTCGCAGCCGATGATCAGGTAAACCAAGATGTCCATGGGACCAGCCAACCCCGGCGTGCCGTACACCGTCGTCCGCAGTTGGTGCCACGTCCGGCTCCCGGGCCTCCTACCTTCGGAGGAGACGGGCAGTGCAGAAGCAGACCTGCGCAACGTGCCTGATTAGGCTGGAGCAATGAAAACACACCCGCCCGGCACACCGGCCCGACGGATCTGGCCCACCGGGGTTGCAACCGCCGCCGGGTACTTCCTGGCCGGTTCAGTGTTGACTCTCGCCGGTGTCAACAGCGCGGACCTGCTGCCCCCGCCTGCCGGTGTGCCGGACTGGGTGTGGCTGCCGATCCTGGTGCTCGGATGCACCGGCCTGCTGTTCCGCCGGACCCACGTGCCCCTGATGCTGGTGGTGACGGGCAGCGCGGTAGCGGCCAGCGCCGTGCTGGGGGGCGGGATCATCACCTATCTCCTGCTCTTTGAGCTGTTATATGCCGGTATTTTGTTCGGTTCCCCGCCGGTTAGCCGGGGTGTGCAGCGGGCAGCGGTCACGGGTGTGGTGGTCCTGCCGCTGGCGGTTGGCCTGGCCTACCGAGGCTGGCCGTTTGTGCTTTTCGGCCTGTTTCAGGCGCTTTTTGTCTGCCTCGTGCCGGTGTGGTGGGCAGGGTCCGTTCGGCGGGAATCCAACCGGGCCGAGGCTGAACGGCGCCGTGCCGAAACGGAACGGCTGCGGGCCGAGCGCACCGCTGAGCTGGCCGAGTTGAACCAGCGCATGGCTGTGTCAGCCGAGCGCGGAGCCATGGCCCGGGACCTGCATGACGCGATTGCAGGCCACCTTTCCGCCGTCGCCCTGCAGTCGGCTGCGGCGCTCTCGGCGGGTGATCCTGCACTGGACCGCCGGGTGCTTGCCCAGGTCCGGGTCGAGAGCGTGCAGGCCTTGGAGGAAATGCGCTCGATGATCGGCTTATTGGAAGGTTCCGGCCGGGACGGTGACGCCGCAGCGGCGCCGGCCGGCGGGCTCACCCAGCTGGAGGCCCTTGCCGCCTCCGCCCGTCTCTCCGGCAATCCGGTGGACTTGGACCTGCCTGACGGCATTCAGGTGCCGGTCCTGGTCGGCAGCACAGCGTACCGGATTGTCCAGGAATCGCTGACCAACGCGGTGCGGC
The DNA here is from genome assembly GCF_059090025.1 of Arthrobacter sp. Y3224198. Lineage (NCBI taxonomy): Bacteria > Bacillati > Actinomycetota > Actinomycetes > Micrococcales > Micrococcaceae > Arthrobacter > Arthrobacter sp. Y3224198. Next base: position 37,978 of record NZ_JBNHFG010000005.1, on the reverse strand, counting down.
ACGCCCCCGGAGCCGCGACGTCCGTTTCCGTCCGGCAGACGGAGAACGCCCTGGAGCTGAGGATCGGCAACGCCCTGCCGGTTGGGCCGGGCGTCCACGAGGCAGGCCGTACTGCTGCGGGCGGAGGCGCCGGCCTGCGGAACATGCTGCTGCGGACGGCCCAACTGGGCGGAACCTTTAAGGCGGGGCGGGTAGCCGGCACCGGCCCCGGACAGCCTGACCATTGGCTGGTGCTGGCCGTGCTGCCCACCGGATCCACAACCGACGCCGGCCTGCCGCCCATCCCATTGCCCCAGGAGATGCATTGAACACCGTTCCCGCCACCGTGCTGCTGGCCGACGACCACTCCGCTATCCGCGCGGGCCTGCGCATGATCCTGGAGTCCGTGGGCGGCTTTACCGTGGTGGGCGAGGCCGCGGACGGATCGGCAGCCGTGAGCATGGCGCGGGCGCTGCGTCCGGATGTGGTCCTGATGGACATCCGCATGCCCGGGATGGACGGGATAACCGCCACGGGCCGGATCACGGAAGGCGGATTGGCCGCTGTCCTGGTGCTGACAACCTTCGACATTGACGAGTACGTTTTTGCTGCCCTGCGCGCCGGCGCGGCCGGCTTCCTGCTCAAATCCGCGGAGCCGGCGGACCTGGTCCGTGCGGTGCAGAGCGTGGCCGACGGCGACAGCGTCCTTGCCCCTGAAGTCACCGGCACGCTGATTGCCGCATTTGTGCAGCAGGCGCCCCTGCCGGAAGCTCAACGGGGCCCTGTAGGTCAGCGGAGCCCGGAGGCGTCCGGCGTTCCGGCGGACCCGCTGACCGCCCGCGAGGAGGCGGTTCTGGCCTGCCTCGGTGAGGGCCTGTCCAACCAGCAGATTTCACGCCGGCTGGGCATTGCCGAGACCACTGTGAAGACCCATGTCTCCCGGGTGCTGGCCAAGCTCGGGGTGAGGTCCCGGGTGCAGGCGGCCATTGCGTTCCGGGAAGGCGCGTTCCGGGACCAGCCTAGGCCGGGGCTACCGTCACGGTGAGGTCTTCGGCCGGCGGTGTCCAGAGTTCCGGATCGGCCGGCACCTGCTCGCCGGAGCGGATGTCCTTGACCTCGTGGCTGCCGTCCTCGGCGGTGAACCAGACAAACGGGATGCCCCGGCGGTCAGCGTACTTGATCTGCTTGCCGAACTTCTCGGCCTTGGGTGCCACTTCCACGGAGATCCCGCGGCTGCGCAGCTGGGCGGCGGTGTCCTGGGCGGAGGACCAGGAGTCGTCGGTGGCCAGGGTCATCAGCACGGCGGTGGGCACGCTGCGGGACGCCCGGGCAAAGTCCTGGCTGAGGATGCGCATCACCAGGCGGGTCACGCCAATGGACAGGCCGACGCCGGGGAAGGTCCGGCTGCCCTTGCTGGCCAGCGCGTCATAGCGGCCGCCGGAGCAGATGGAGCCCAGGGATTCGTGGCCCACCAGGACCGTTTCGTAGACGGTGCCGGTGTAGTAGTCCAGGCCGCGGGCGATGCTCAGGTCAGCGAGCACCCGGCCCGGTGCCCGCCGGGACGCTTCGCTGATGACCTCGGCCAGTTCAGCCAGGCCCTCCTCCAGCAGTTCGTTGCTGACGCCCAGGCTGCGGACCTGTTCCACGAACGAGGTGTCCTCAGCGCGGATCGAGGCCAGCTTCAGGGCCGCGGCGGCCTGCTCGGCGGTGGCGCCGAGCTCCTCCTGCAGCAGTTCGGCCACCCGCGCCGCACCGATCTTTTCCAGCTTGTCGATGCTGCGCAGCACGCCGGCAGTGTCATCCAGACCGATGCCGCGGTAGAAACCCTCGGCCAGCTTGCGGTTGTTCACCCGGATCTGGAAATCCGGAATGGGCAGGGCGCCCAGCGCTTCGGCAATCACCAGCGCCAGCTCGACGTCGTAGCGGAACGGAAGGGCGCCGTCGCCCACCACGTCAATGTCCGCCTGCGTGAACTCGCGGGCACGGCCTTCCTGCGGGCGTTCCCCGCGCCAGACCTTCTGGATCTGGTAGCGGCGGAACGGGAAGGACAGGTGGCCGGCGTTCTCCACCACATAACGGGCAAACGGAACGGTCAGGTCAAAGTGCAGGGCCAGCTGGTTGGGATCCTCCTTGCCGGAGGCTTCCCCCTCCTCGGCCTGCAGGCGGCTCAGCGCGTAGACTTCCTTGTCGATTTCGCCCTTGCGCAGCAGCTGGCCCACGGTTTCCACGGCACGGGTTTCAATGTTGGAAAATCCGTGCAGCTCGAAGGTGCGGCGAAGCACGTCCAGGACATGGAGTTCAACAAGGCGCTCCTGCGGTAGCCATTCAGGGAAACCGGACAGTGAGGCCTTGCGTGCCATGGGGGCAAACTCCTTCGGTGGGGAAAAGACTGCATGTGCCGCAGACGGCGTGCGCCACCGGTGACACCGGCAGCAGCGCTCCGGCATAAAACGGGAAAGCGCGTGCTGACGTGCATAAACTATGTGCGGCATTCATTTTAGCTAACTTGGGCGCAGCCGCGTTCCGCAACGCGCGGGCCGGCGCTCCAGACAGCCCCGAAGACCCGCCGGAACCAAACAGCCCGTACCGACCGGACCGAACCAACCAGCCCGCACAGAGGAGGCAACGGATGGCCAACAGCACCAGCCGTGAAAACAGGCGCCGCGTGGCCCGCATGGAGGCACGGCGGGCTTTTGCCGCCGCCAGGGCACGCCGCCGGAAACGGGACAACCTCTTCGCCACGGCGGCCGCCGTGGTGGTGCTGGCGCTGGCTGTTGCCCTGCAGATCAGCTGGTTCAGCTCCAATCCCACGGCGGATGAGCTGGCGCTGATGAAGGAGCAGGCCGCCGTCGCCGATGTACGGGAGGTTCCGGATCCGTCCGTAGCTGAAGGAAAGGTCTTCACCGGCGCATTGGAACTGGGCCAGGGGCAGGTCGGCGTGGAACTGGACGGCAACCTGGCTCCGCAGGCCGCTGCGGTCTTCAAGACGCTGGCCGACGAGGGGTTCTTTGACGGGAAGTCCTGCCACCGGATGACCACTCTGCCGGAGATGGGTGTGCTGCAGTGCGGGTCCGAGAACGGCGACGGCCAGGCGGACCCGAACTTCCTGTGGGGTCCGGTGGAGAACACTCCGGCCGACGGTTTCTACCCGGCCGGCAGCATTGCGGTGGCCCGCGGCGACGATGTGATGAGCAACGGCACACAGTTCTTCATCGTTTACAAGGATTCGACCATAACGCAGGCCAGCGGCGGGTACACGATAATGGGTAAGGTAACGTCAGGTCTTGACGTACTGGAGTCCATTGCTTCCCAGGGGGTTGCCTCCGGGAAAAGCGATGGCACCCCGAATGACCCGGTGACGATTAATTCGTTCACCCTCAACTAAGTGGCGGCGCGGGCTTCGCACACTGCCATCCATCGAGTGAAAGACTTTTAGCGGTGACAGACAGTCAGAAATCCGACGAAACAGCAGGCCAGGCCACTGAACCGGCCACTGAAGAAACCTCCCGGCCTGCCACTCCCAGCCCCGCGGCCCTCGCGGCGCGCCGGCCCTCCCCCGCTGCCGTAGGCCCCCGTGCCGCCGCTGCGGCACCGGTTGTCGCTGTCCCGGCGGCGCACTCCACCCCGTTGGAGGAAGCGGCCCGCTTTGCACGCGTGGAGGAGGACGGCCATGTCTTCCTGATTGTGGATGGCGAGGAAACCGCCGTCGGGCAGTTCCCGGATGCCTCGAAGGAAGAGGCGTTGGCCTACTTTGTCCGTAAGTACGACGACGTCGCGAGCCAGCTGCTGCTCCTGGAACAGCGGGTACAGGTCAAGGCCCCCGCCGCCGATGTGCACAAGACACTCAAGCACCTGGCTGAGCAGGTGGCCGAGCGGAAGATGGTCGGCGACATCAAGGCCCTGGACGCCCGGATCGAGAAGCTGGAAGCTGCGCTGAAGGAGGCCGAGGCCGCCGAGCGTGCCGAAGCCGAAGCCGTCAAGGCCCGTGAGCTCGCAGCCCGTGAGGCCATCGTGGCCGAGGCTGAGGAGATTGCCGCCAAGGATCCGGCCAGCATCCAGTGGAAGACCAGCAGCAACCGGATGAACGAGCTGTTCGATGCCTGGAAGACCGCGCAAAAGAACGGCCCGCGTCTGGGCCGCGGTACCGAGGACTCGCTCTGGAAGCGTTTCCGCTCCGCCCGGACCGTGTTCGACCGGCACCGCCGCGCGTACTTCTCCCAGCTGGACAATGAGAATTCGTCCGCAAAGGCGGCCAAGGAAGCGCTCATTGCCCGGGCCGAAGAGCTGTCCGGCTCCACCGACTGGGGCAACACGGCCGCCGAGTACCGGCGCCTGATGGACGAGTGGAAGGCGTCCAAGCGCGCCAGTCGCAAGGACGACGACGCTCTCTGGGCCCGTTTCCGCGCCGCCCAGGACAAGTTCTTCGCCGCCCGCCAGGCCGCCAATGAGGTCATTGACGAGGAGTTCGCTGCCAACCTGGTGGTCAAGGAAGAGCTGCTGAAGGAGGCCCAGGCCCTGCTGCCCGTGACCGACCTGAACGCTGCCCGCAAGGCGCTGCAGTCCATCCGGGAACGCTGGGAAGATGCCGGCAAGGTGCCGCGTGCGGACATGGGCCGGATGGAAGCCGGCATCCGCAAGGTCGAGGAAGCGGTCAAGGCTGCCGAAGACGAGCACTGGCAGCGCAGCAACCCGGAAACCAAGGCACGCACCAACTCGGCGCTGTCCCAGCTGGAGGCAACCATTGCGTCCCTGGAGCAGGACCTGGCCGACGCCGAGAAGGCCGGGAACGCGAAGAAGATCGCCGATGCCCGCGAAGCCCTTGAGGCCCGCCAGCAGTGGCTTGCAATGCTGCAGAAATCCGCGCAGGACTTCGCCTAGGCACCGGTCCTCCAGCTAAGGCCCCGGCCCGCCCGTTGTCCACAACGGCGGGCCGGGGCTTTTGCTTTGCCCGGCCGGCGGACAGGCTGGTGGGCATGCCCGTACAGCTGTTTCCTTACCCTGGTGCCCTCCCTGAAGTGACCTCTACCGGCGGTGCCCTGTTCACGGCCGGTGATCCGTTCCGGCATGAGGAGCTGCAGGCCATGGCGATGGACGGACTGCTCCGCCGGGTGTACGCCGGAACCTTCGTCCGGTGGGACGTCCGGCAGGATCCGGTGGTCCGGGCCCTGGCGGCGTCACGGGAGCTGCCTGCCGGAATCCGGGCAAAGGTGTCCCTCGGTCGGCTTACCGCGGCGTGGATCTACGGCTGCGCGTCCCGGCCCGGGCGGCTGGAGGTCCTGGCCGACCGGCGGCGCCGCACCGGTGCCCTGCCACCGTTCAGCACGGCTGTCCTGCACGAGGTGCTCCTGGGCCCGGCGGACCGGGTGGAGGTGGGCACTGTATCCGTGACCTCGCCGCTGCGGACCGCCGTCGACGTCGCCCTCCACGCCGCCGAACAGGACGCGGTGGGCGTCCTGCGCCGGCTGGCCGCCCACCCCGACCTGGGATGCCGGCTGGATCTGGTCCGGCGTGCCTTGGAAGCCGGCTTGCGGGTGCCCGGCAAGGCGGCCGCCCTGGAACGGGTGGCCGCCGCTGCGGGCGGGTAAGCCGGGCCGCCTAGACCCGGCGCTGGGATCCGGTGGTGCGGTACACGTCGAACACGCCGTCGATCTTGCGGACGGCGCTGAGGATGTGGCTCAGGTACTTCGGGTCCCCCATCTCGAAGACGAACTTCGACATGGCCACGCGGTCGCTGGAGGTGTTCACGCTCGCGGAGAGAATGTTCACGTGGTTCTCCGAGAGCACCCGGGTGACGTCGGAGAGCAGGCTCTTCCGGTCCAGCGCCTCCACCTGGATTTCCACCAGGAAGACGCTGGACTGCGTGGGTGCCCACTCCACCGGGACAATGCGGTCCGGCATGGCACGCAGTTCCTGCACGTTGCGACAGTCGCTGCGGTGTACGGAAACGCCGGAGCCGCGGGTGACAAAGCCGATGATGGGATCGGGCGGCACCGGGGTGCAGCACCGGGCCAGCTTGACCCACACGTCGCCGGCGCCGCGTACGGTAACGCCGGAGTCGGTGAACTTGGGCCGTCTTGCCGCCGTGGACACCGGCGTCTCGGCCAGGTCCTCCTCGGCGCCCTCGTGGCCGCCCATCAAACCGACGAGGTGCTCAATGACGTTCTGGGCCGAGGTGTGACCGTCGCCCACCGCGGCGTAGAGCGCCGAAATGTCCTGGTGGTGCAGTTCCTCAGCCACCGCCACCAGGGCGTCGTGGGTCATCAGGCGCTGCAGCGGCAGGTTCTGCTTGCGCATGCCGCGGGTCAGCAGGTCCTTGCCCTTTTCGATCGCCTCTTCGCGGCGCTCCTTGGTGAACCACTGGCGGATCTTGTTGCGTGCACGCGGGCTCTTGACGAAGCCCTGCCAGTCCTGGCTGGGGCCGGCGCCTTCGGCCTTGGAGGTGAAGATCTCCACCCAGTCGCCGTGCTGCAGTTCGCTGTTCAGCGGCACGAGCTTGCCGTTGACGCGGGCACCGATGGTCCGGTGGCCCACTTCCGTGTGGACGGCGTAGGCGAAGTCCACCGGCGTCGATCCGGCCGGCAGCGCCATCACCTCGCCCTTGGGCGTAAAGACAAAGACCTCGCGGGCATTGATTTCGAACCGGAGCGAATCCAGGAATTCGTCCGGGTCGGAGGTTTCCTGCTGCCAGTCCACAAGGCTGCGCAGCCAGCCCATGTCATCGGGTGTCTCGGGACCCTTGTTGCCGTCCTTGTACTTCCAGTGCGCGGCCACGCCGTATTCAGCGCGGCGGTGCATGTCATGGGTGCGGATCTGGATTTCCACGGGCTTGCCGCCGGGACCGATCACCGTGGTGTGCAGTGACTGGTACATGTTGAACTTCGGCATCGCGATGTAGTCCTTGAACCGCCCGGGCAGGGGGTTCCAGCGTGAATGCAGGGCACCCAGGGTGGCGTAGCAGTCGCGGACCGAGTCCACCAGGACGCGCACGCCCATGAGGTCATGGATGTCGTCGAAGTCTTTGCCCCGCACGATCATCTTCTGGTAGATCGAGTAATAGTGCTTGGGCCGGCCGGTGATGGTCGCCTTGATCTTCACGGCGTGCAGGTCATCGGCAATCTGGGTGCGGACCGTGCCCAGGTATTTTTCGCGCTCGGGGGTCCGGTCCCCCACCATCCGCACAATTTCGTCATACACCTTCGGATGCAGGGCAGCGAAGGAGAGGTCTTCAAGTTCCCACTTGATGGTGTTCATGCCCAGCCGGTGGGCCAGCGGGGCGAAGATTTCCAGGGTTTCGCGGGCCTTCTTGGCGGACGATTCCGGTGAAACGAACCGCCAGGTCCGCGCGTTGTGCAGCCGGTCCGCCAGCTTGATGACCAGTACGCGGATGTCCTTGGCCATCGCTACGACCATTTTGCGTACCGTCTCGGACTGCGCGGCGTCGCCGAAGGTGACCTTGTCCAGTTTGGTGACGCCGTCCACCAGCATGGCCACCTCGGGCCCGAAATCGCGGCGCAGCTCCTCGAGCGTGTAGCTGGTGTCCTCAACGGTGTCGTGCAGCAGGGCGGCGGCCAGCGTAGTGCCGGTCATGCCCAGTTCCGCCAGGATGGTGGCTACGGCCACGGGGTGGGTGATGTACGGATCGCCGCTCTTGCGTTTCTGGCCCTCGTGGCTGCGTTCGGCCACCAGATAGGCGCGCTGGATCAGGTCCAGGTCTTCCTTCGGGTTGTTCACCCGGACGGTGCGCAGCAGCGGTTCGAGCATGGGTGAATATCCGGCGTTGCCGCGTCCTGCGAGCCGGGCAAGGCGTGCGCGCGTGGAACCGCGGCGTCCCGTCGACGGGACCCGGCCGTTGCCCGGTTTTACCGGGGGCGCGCCGTTGGCCGGTGCCGCTCCCGGGACCGGTGCAGGTTGCAGCGCCTTCCCGGAGCCAGTGCCCGGGGCAGCGGTGTTTTTCTCCGCGACGGTGTCGGGCCGCGGATCGATTCCGGCGGCCCGGCCGTTCCCTGCCCCGTTGGCAGGTGTTGCGCTGTTGGCCACTGCCGACCTTTCTTCAGTGCTCGAAATCTCTTCAATGCTAAAAACTGCTGCTCACACCTAATGCTCGGTGCTCGAAAGGGTAAGTGCCCTGTCAACCAGTCTAAGCCTGACCGCACTCCGCTTAAACCGCAGGTTCCGCACTCCTTTTCGGGAGTGCGGAACCTGCTTAAGGCGTACCCGCGGTGAAAGCTAGGCGCTGGCTTCCGCCGGAGTGGTGGACGCTGCACGGCGTTCGGCCACCCGCTTGGCCTGCTTGCGGATGTCCGGCTCATTGCGCCGCAGCCAGGCATACATGGGCGCGGCAATGTACAAGGTGGCGATGGTACCCAGGATGATCCCGACAAACAGCGCCAGGGACAGGTCCTTCAGGGTGCCGGCACCGAGGAGCAGCGCACCGATGAACAGGATGGACGCCACCGGAAGAACGGCCACCACGGAAGTGTTGATGGACCGGACCAGGGTCTGGTTGACGGCCAGGTTCACTTCCTCGGCGAAGGTCCGCCTGGTGCGCTTGTCGAGATCCTTGGTGTTCTCGCGGACCTTGTCGAAGACCACCACCGTGTCATACAGCGAGTAGCTGAGCACGGTGAGGAACCCGATGATGGCCGACGGCGTCACTTCGAAGCCACTCAGCGCATAGATGCCCGCGGTGACCACCATAACCACCAGAAGGCCGGTGACGGCCGCCAGCGACATTTTCCAGGTCCGGAAGTAAAGGGCCATCAGCACCGCGGCCAGCACCACGAACACGATCAGGCCGATCAGGGCCTGCCGGCTGACGTCGCTGCCCCAGGTGGGGCCGATGAACGTGGACGTCACCTCGTCCTGGCTGACCCCGTAGGTATCCGCCAGCGATTCCTTGACCTGGATGGTCTGGTCGTCGCTGAGCTTTTCCGTCTGGATCCGCATGGTGCCGGGGGCGATGTTGGTGACCTTGGGGTCCGAGGAGCCCGCCACCTCCGCCACGGCCTCCTCGCCGCGTCCGACGTCGGTGGCGGCGACATTGGAGACGGTGAATTCGGACCCGCCGCGGAATTCGATGCCGAGGTTGAAGCCGCCCTTGGCTACCGGGATGAGGATGGAAAGCACCACGGCTGCTGCCGCGATCAGGAACCACAGCTTCGCTTTGCCAACGAAGTTGTAGGACCGCTTTCCGGTGTAGAGGTCATTGCCGAATGCGGCGAAACTGGGAAGCCTGCTCATTACTCGCCGTCCTTTTCGGAGCTGCGGCCGCTGCCGGCCATGGATTTTTCGGCAAGCCGGCGTTCGGCAATGGTCATCCGCCGTTCCGCTTCCTTCGCGGCTCCCTTATTCTTCCCGCGCAGGGCCGGGGAATCAGCGGGCTCGCGCATCCGTCCGGCGCCGCGGTACAGCGGTACGGCGCCCAGGCGGGTGGCGTCCAGGCCGGAGAACCGGTGGCCTTCACCGAAGAACCTGGTGCGGGCCAGCAGCACCATTGTCGGGTGGGTGAACATAAACACCACGATGAGGTCGGCGATGGCGGTCAGGCCGAGCGTGAAGGCGAAGCCGCGCACGTTGCCCACAGCCACGAAGTAAAGCACGACGGCGGCCAGGATGTTCACGGCCTTGGAGGCCAGCACGGTTCGCTTGGCGCGCTTCCAGCCGTTGTCGACGGCGGACACCAGTCCGCGCCCGTCGCGCAACTCGTCGCGGATGCGTTCGAAGTAGACGATGAACGAGTCCGCTGTCTGGCCGATGGCCACAATCAGGCCCGCCACACCGGCCAGGGAGAGCCGGTAGTTATGGCTCCAGCCCAGGATGGCGATGGCCAGGTAGGTCAGCACACCCGCCACCACCAGGGATGCAATGGTCACAAAGCCCAGGGCGCGGTACTGGAACAGCGAGTAGACGGCCACCAGGATCAGGCCGATCAGGCCGGCGATGATGCCCATGCGCAGCTGGTCCGCACCGAGGGTGGCGGAGACCTGCTGCTCGCTCTGGATGTCGAAGCTGATCGGCAGGGCACCGTACTTGAGCTGCTCGGACAGCGCCTTGGCGCTCTCCTGCGTGAAGTTGCCGGTGATCTGCGGCTTGCCGTCCGTGATGACTGCGTTCACGGTGGGCGCGGAAATGATCTGTCCGTCCAGGACAATGGCGAACTGGTTCCGCGGATCGCCCTGCGGGAAGGCGAACAGGCGTTCGGTGACGCTACGGAAGGTATCCGTGCCTTCACCGTTGAATTCGATGTTCACGGCCCACTGGCCGGTGGAGACACCGTTGCTGCCCGTGGCCATGCCGAAGCTGGCCGTGGAGATTTCGGCACCGGGCACTTCCACCGGGCCGAGGATGTACTTGCCCGCAGTGCCGGGTTCGCAGGCAACCATCGGCTGGTCCGCCGGAGCCTGTTCGGCGTTGGCGAGGGTCTCCGGATTCAGGCAGTCCGTGGTTTCAAACTGGGTCTGCAGCTCCGGGGAGATCCAGTTGGTGTCCGAACCGTCCGTGGGCTCAGCCGACGGCGTCGGCAGCTGTTCCGCGGGTGTCGGATCGGTGACCGCCGCTCCCTGTCCCCCGCCGCCGGCCAGAACCGGACGGAACTCCATCTGGGCCGAAGCCTGGATGAGTTCGCGGGTCTCGGCGTCCGGGACGCCGGGCAGCGAAACAACCACGTTGCGGTTGGACTGGGTGCTGATCTCCGCTTCGGAGACACCGCTGCCGTCCACGCGCTGGCGGATGATTTCCACGGCCTGGTCCAGCTGTTCGGCGGTGATCTCGTTGTCACCGCCCTGCACCTCGGGGGCCAGGATCATCTGGGTTCCGCCCTCAAGGTCGAGGGCGAGTTTCGGGGTCCAGCTGGCGTTGCTCCACATGGAGCCGCCGCCGAGCAGAAGGGCCAGGGCAGCAAAAATGACGCCCAACCAGATGAGCGTCTTTTTCGCGGCCGAGCCGGGGCCGGTACGGGGCATAGGGAATTTTCCTTAAGGGCGAAGATCACCGGGACCGTCGGGGTCCCGGCGCGGCAAAGCGGGGCAGCAATGCCCCGCTTGGCTCGAGGAGAGTCTAGTTCTCTTTTTTCTCGTCGCGGTTCAGGCGCTCGAGTGTTTCTTCGGGCGTCTCGTTCCGCGGGGCGGCGTCCCGGGCGACGGCGGCGTCGGCGCTGCCGTTGGCGGCGGTACCGGCGTCCTTGCCCAGGGTGAGGGAGGAAGCGTCGTCGGGGACAACGGTTCCCTCGGTCTCGGCGTCGTCAGCGGCGGGGATGGTGACGACCTTGGTCAGTGCCTGCAGGTGCACGGTGGCGGTATTGCCCGGGGAAAGTTCCAGGACGGCCTTGTTTTCTTCCTGGTCCACGGAAACGATCCGGCCGAAGAGCCCGAACTGGGTCATGACCTCGGTGCCGGGAACCATCTGGGCCCGCTGCTCGGCCACTGACTGCGTCGTCTTCTTCTGCTTGCGGAACATCATGATCACGAAGACCACCAGGAGCAGGGGAATGAAGAGATCAGCGATATTCACGTGGGGAGTTCCGTTTCTGTTGAGGAAGTGTCAGGCCTGTCCCGGGCATCGCGCCGGGACCGTGCCGTAGGGCCAGTCTAGAGGGAAAACGTGGAAGGATCCTGTTAAGTTTCCTGCGGGGTCCAGTCGCCGCTTCCCGCCGCGGAAGCGGTTCCGGGCCCGGAGAACATATTGGCCGGCATGGCTGCGGCCACATGTTCGGGCATCTGCAGTCCCAGGTGTTCCCACGCGGCCCGGGTCGCAATGCGGCCGCGCGGGGTCCGTCCGAGCAGGCCTTCGCGGACCAGATAGGGTTCGGCGACGGTCTCGACGGTTTCGGGTTCCTCGCCCACGGCGATGGCCAGGGTGGACAGGCCCACCGGGCCGCCGTTGAACTTGGTGATCAGGGCGGTCAGGACGGCACGGTCCAGCCGGTCCAGGCCCAAGGCGTCCACTTCGTACATATCCAGGGCGGCCCCGGCGGAACGGGCGTCGATCTGCTCGATGCCGTGGACCAGCGCCCAGTCCCGGACCCGGCGCAGCAGCCGGTTGGCAATACGCGGGGTGCCGCGGGAACGTCCTGCCACCTCGGCGAATCCAGCCGAGTTGACCTTCATGTCCATCAGCATGGCTGAGCGGCGAAGCACCAGTTCCAGCTCGTCGGTGGAGTAGAACTCCAGGTGCCCGGTGAATCCGAAGCGGTCACGCAGCGGCCCCGGCAGCAGTCCGGCGCGGGTGGTGGCGCCCACCAGGGTGAACGGCGGCAGGTCCAGCGGAATAGCGGTGGCACCTGCGCCCTTGCCCACCACGATGTCCACCCGGAAGTCCTCCATGGCCATGTACAGCATTTCCTCCGCCGGGCGGGACATCCGGTGGATTTCATCCAGGAACAGCACCTCCCCTTCCGTCAGGGAGGACAGGATGGCGGCCAGGTCACCGGCGTGCTGGATGGCCGGGCCGGAGCTGATCCGCAGCGGCGCGTTCATCTCTGCAGCAATGATCATGGACAGCGTGGTCTTGCCCAGCCCGGGAGGGCCGGACAGCAGGACGTGGTCGGCGCTGCGGCCGCGCAGACGCGAGGCTTCAAGCACCAGGGACAGCTGTTCGCGGACGCGTTTCTGGCCTACGAAATCGTCCAGGTTCTTGGGCCGCAGGGCGGCTTCAATTGCTTTGTCGTCCGGATCGGGTCCCGGGGCGACCAGGGATTCCGCGGACACCCTAGCCTGCCTTCCGGCGTGACGCCGTCCGGGCGCCGTCGGTGCCCAGGCGGCGCAGGGTCAGCTTCAGGATTTCGCCCACGTTGCCGGCGGCGGCGACGTCGGGGTGTTCCGCGGCCGTGTCTTCGATGGCGGCGGTCGCATCCTTTTCGGACCAGCCCAGTCCGGTCATGGCGGCCAGCACCTGTTCCTGCCAGCGAGGGGCGGCCGGGTTTTCCGCCGTGCCGTGCGGCACCAACTTGTCCGCCAGTTCCAGCACGATGCGGCGGGCGCCCTTGGGTCCGATGCCGGAGACCTTGCTGAAGGCCTTGTCGTCTCCGGTGGACGCCGCCACGCGGATGGCTTCCGGGGTATGCACGGCCAGGACGGCCAGCGCAATGCGCGGTCCCACGCCGCTGACGCCGAGGAGGATTTCGAAGACCTCGCGCTGGTCGGCGTCGGCAAAGCCGTAAAGCGTCATGGAGTCCTCGCGGACGATCATGGCGGTGTGGATGGAGGCTTCACTTCCCGTGCGCAGGGTCGCGAGTGTCTGGGGGGTGGCCTGGACAAGCATCCCGAGTCCGTGGACGTCGATGACTGCCGAGTTGAGGCCCACGTGCGAAACGACCCCGCGGAGGGAACTGATCATGAAGGAACTCCAGAGGCTGTATAGAACATATCTACGAATACCCTACTGGCTGGGGCCGGGATTCCCCCGCTGTTCAGTAGCTTCCGCGTTTTGCGCGGGCTTCGGCTTCGGCCCACAGCCGCTGGGCCGCCGTCAGCCCGGTGGCCGGGGCAGTACCGCGGGAGGCCGAACCGGCAGTGGGTCCCGGCCCGGCAACGCCGCGGCGCCAGGCATGGGTGATGGCCAGTGCCAGCGCGTCGGCGGCGTCGGCGGGTTTGGGCATTTCGTCCAGGCGCAGGATCTTGGTGACCATTTTGCCCACCGCGTCCTTATTGGCCGAGCCGGAGCCCGTGACGGCGGCCTTCACTTCGGTGGGAGTGTGCAGCGCCACGGGAATCCCGCGGCGGGCGGCGGCGGCAATCACCACGCCGGAAGCCTGGGCGGTGCCCATGACCGTGCTGACGTTGAGCTGGCTGAAGACGCGCTCCACGGCCAGCACGTCCGGGCGGTGGGTGTCCAGCCAGAGCTCGATGGCTTCGGAGATCACCAGCAGCCGGGCGTCGAGGGCGGTGCCGGCTACTGTGCCGACAACGCCCACGGCCACGAGGGTGGCCCGGCGGTTCCCTTCAACCTCAACAACTCCAAGGCCGCAGCGGGTCAGGCCGGGGTCCACCCCCAGGACGCGTAAGGACACTGATCCGGCGCTTAGTCGTCTTCGTCGAGCTCGGCCATAACGGCGGCCGGGATGTCAGCGTTGGAGTAGACGTTCTGCACGTCGTCCAGGTCTTCGAGGGCGTCAACCAGCTTGAGGAACTTGCGGGCGGCGTCGGCATTCAGCTCCACCTGCATGGACGGAACGAATTCGGCTTCGTCCGTCTCGTACTCGATGCCGGCCTCTTCCAGCGCACCGACGACGGCGCGCAGGTCCTGCGGTTCCGAGATGATCTCGAAGTATTCGCCGGATTCCTTGACTTCATCCGCACCGGCTTCAAGGACGGCCATCAGCAGGTCGTCTTCGGTGAGGCCGTTCTTGGGCAGGTTCACGACGCCCTTGCGGGTGAACATGTAGGCCACGGAGCCGGGATCGCCCATGTTGCCGCCGTTGCGGGTGACCGCCAGGCGGACCTCGGAGGCGGCACGGTTCTTGTTGTCGGTGAGGCACTCGATCAGCAGGGCCGAGCCCTGGGGACCGTAGCCTTCGTACATGATGGTCTGGTAGTCAACGGCCTCGCCGAGCAGGCCGGCGCCACGCTTGACGGCACGGTTGATGTTGTCGATCGGCACCGACGTCTTCTTGGCCTTCTGCACGGCCAGTTCCAGGGCCGGATTGCCGGCGAGGTCCGCACCGCCGGCGCGTGCTGCAACTTCGATGTTCTTGATCAGCTTGGCGAAGGACTTGGCGCGCTTGGCATCAATTACGGCCTTCTTGTGCTTGGTGGTTGCCCATTTAGAGTGGCCCGACATGCTCTACGCTTCTCCTCTGATCATCTGGATAAAAAGTTCATGGATGCGGCGCTCCCCCGTTACTTCAGGATGGAACGAAGTCGCCAGCAGGTTTCCTGAACGCACTGCCACAATTCTAGCGACCGAATCCGGTTCCGGCGGCGAAACGGAGCCGGAACCCCCGGAAGTTGCCGCCGCCGGAGCCGGAATTGCTGCCAGCACCTGCACGGAGGCGCCGGCTTTTTCCACTTCCGGTGCCCGGATAAACACTGCCCGGACCGGTGCCGGCGCAACGCCGGGAGGCTGGGACGGCAGGTTTTCCAGCCCGCGGAATACCAGCTCGGTCTCAAATGACTCCCGCTGCCTGCCAAACGCATTGCGGCGCACACAGATATCGAGTCCGCCCAAGGTCTGCTGCGGCCTGCCGTCGCGGTCCGCCGCCGGGTCCGCCAGCCGGTCGGCCAGCAGGATCATGCCGGCGCAGGAGCCGTACACCGGCAGCCCGGCCGCAATTGCCTCCCGCAACGGCTCCGCCAGCCCGAAGCGGTGCATCAGTTTGTCCATGGTGGTGGACTCCCCGCCGGGAAGCACCAGGCCGGACAGTCCGGCCAGATCGGCGGGCCGACGCACCGGGACCGCGGAAGCACCCGTGGCGGACACCGCATTAACGTGCTCCCGCACACCGCCCTGCAGGGCGAGTACTCCTACCCGCAGGCCCGGCAATGCTGTGACGTTGGTCATCGCCTTAGTCTAAGCGCCCGGTCTGCCGCCCGGCTCCCACGGCGGACCGGCCACCTGTCCCTGCCGCCCATGCCTGCGGCCAAGTGCCGGGGAGGGGCCGTGCGCTATATTCAGTAACCATGAGTTCTTTCTCCATCATGGTCGGAAAACTGGTCCGCAGTGCCTCCAAACTGCGTGGCGGCGGTTCCGCACTGCCCGGCCTGGTGGTGGAGAAAATCGATCCCGACTTCATCCGCCGCACGCTCGCGGACCTGCCGCTCGGCGTCGCCGTGGTTTCCGGAACCAACGGCAAAACCACCACCACCAAGATGGTGGTCGAGCTCCTCGAGAGCCAGGGCCTGAAGGTCTTCACCAACCGCACCGGTTCCAACTTCACCCGCGGGGTGGCGGCAGCCTTGTTGGGCGAAGTGAACCTTCGCGGCCGGCTGGATGCCGACATTGCCGTCCTGGAACTGGACGAGGCGCACGCGGTGCACTTCGTGAAGCTGATCCAGCCCCGGTACAGCCTGCTGCTGAACGTGCTGCGGGACCAGTTGGACCGTTTCGGCGAGATCGACAAGACCACCCGCCTGCTGGAGCAAATTGCCCGTGCCACCACGGAGACCGTGGTCCTGAACCGCGAAGATCCGCGGGTGGCCGGTATCGCGGAGTCCCTGAACGGCCAGCGTGCCGTCTACTTCGGCCTGGACGCCTCGCTGCGCAGCACCTTCCCGAACGATGACGAGATGCGCGGCAGCCTGGCCGAGGCCCTGGCGGCAACGCAGGAGGCCGACGTCGTCCTCCAGCGCGTAGGCGAGGCCGACGCCGATTTCCTGGTGGACGGCCAGGTCCGCACCTCCGGGCTGAAGCTGCGCGGGGTCTACAACATCTTCAATGCGGCCGCCGCACTGGCTTTCGCGCGGACGATCAAGGGCGCGGAGCTGGACTCGGATGCCCTGTTCACCGCCCTGTCCAACGTGGAGCCGGCCTTCGGCCGCGGCGAGTCACTGACCGTCAACGGGCAGCCGCTGGAACTGGTGCTGGTGAAAAACCCCAGCGGCTTCCGGCTGGGGCTGAAATCCTTCGCGGCACACGGGTACTCGACCATGATCGCGATCAATGACAACTACGCCGACGGACGGGACATGTCCTGGCTGTGGGACGTGGACTTCGAATCCCTCGCCGCCGGCGGGGTGGACGTGGTCAGCGGCGTGCGCGCCTATGACATGGCGCTCCGCCTGAAGTACGACGACGTCCCCGTGCGCACCATCGAACCGGACATCACCGACGGACTGAAGCGTTTCATCAAGGACTCCCCCGGGGTCCCCATGCGGATCTTCTGCACCTACACGGCCATGCTGGCGGTACGTCGGGAGCTCTCCAAAATCACGAAGGTAGAGGTGGTCTCATGACCGAGGACCGCACAATCAAGATCCTGCAGCTGTATCCGCGGGAAATGAACATCTACGGCGACTGGGGCAACGTGCTGGTGCTCAAGCAGCGCCTGAAATGGTACGGCTACAACCCCGTGGTGGCGGAATACAACGCCGGGGACGAGTTCCCGTCCGACGTCGACATCATTGTGGGCGGCGGCGGCCAGGACAGCGGCCAGGTGGTGATCCAGCAGGATCTCCAGGAACTGGCGCCCACCTTGCGGGCACTGGCCGACGACGGTCTGCCGATGCTGGTGATCTGCGGCCTGTACCAGCTGTTTGGAAAATTCTTCAAGACGCACGAGGGGACGCTGATCCCGGGGATCGGCATCCTGGACCTGGAAACCCACGGCGGGGATGTCCGACTGATCGGCAACGTGCTCTCCGTCAGCAGCGAATTCGGCGAGATCCACGGTTACGAGAACCACAGCGGCCAGACCTTCCTGGGGCCGGGCGTGGAACCGCTGGCTGAAGTGCGCAAGGGCGAAGGCAACAACACCAAGGACAGCACCGAAGGCGCCCGCTATCGGAACGTGGTGGCCAGCTACCTGCACGGCTCCCTGCTTCCGAAGAACCCGGCGATTGCCGATTTCCTGATCGAGCAGGCCACCATCCGCAAGTTCGGCAGTTTTGCTCCGGTGCCGCGGTCCGAAGAGGATCTTGCGGAACTGTCGAAGCTGTCCGAGATGGCACGGCAGCACGCCGGACAGCGGCCGCGGTAGCGTCCGCGGTAGCGTCCGGAACGCCCCGGACCGGCGTCGCAGCTCCTCAGCCTCGGACAGCAGCGATAGCGGCATGGGCCCGTTTGCCCGGATCCCGGCGCGTCTGGACGTCACACACCTCGAACCCCGCTTCGGCAAGTAACTGCCCCATCGCCCCGACGGACCAGTAGTACGCCGTGCTCACGGCATGCGGAAAAGGGGTCCCGGGAGGTCCATCGAAGAATCCGAGGAGGATCTGCCCGCCGCGGACCAGGGCACGGCTCATCTCCTCGAGCACCAAAGCCAGCTCGTCGGGTGGAACGTGAATGAGTGAATACCAAGCCAGCACGCCGTGCAGCGAGCCATCGGGTACACCCATCTGGCGGAACGAGGCGACCCGAAAAGGCACATCGGGAAAGCGTAGACATGCGCTGTCAATGAATGCGGGGACAAAATCGATCCCCTCAGCCGCTACGCCGCGCCGGCGGAGGAAGTCGGTCCACTGGCCGGGTCCGCACCCGGCGTCCACTACGGGGCCCTCAAGACCTGCCGCCCAGTCACCAATGTACTGCCGATCCAGCTCATGAGTGTCCCGGATAGACCCCAGCAGTCGGGTGTATTCGGCCGCCCGTGCCCCGTACGCCGATCGGGTGGCTTCATCCTCCATGCC
Source organism: Arthrobacter sp. Y3224198 (assembly GCF_059090025.1). Lineage (NCBI taxonomy): Bacteria > Bacillati > Actinomycetota > Actinomycetes > Micrococcales > Micrococcaceae > Arthrobacter > Arthrobacter sp. Y3224198. The sequence goes on along the minus strand of NZ_JBNHFG010000005.1, from coordinate 19,721 downwards.
CACGAGCCTAGCGGGCAACCGAGGGGGTGCCCCTAGCCGCTCCGAAACCGACACGACGACGTCGTCGCCGATGTCCTTGCCGATCTTTTTCCGCAGCTTGGCGCTGACCGAGAGCATGTGGCCTCCGGTGCCGGTGGGCATCAGGGCCGCGCGTACCGGTGCTTTGGGCGGACGTTTGAGGCTAGGCCAGCAATGCTGCCGTCCAAATTTTCTGATGGCGATGAGCATAATGGGTTGCTGCCCGCCAGTGCTCCCCGTGGCCCTGAAGGTACATGGATCCCCAAGGTTCGCGGCCCGTATTGTACGAAGACTGCAGCAGGTGGTGCATGGCTGCGGCACGCCGGTGCATTGTTTCCGGCAGCTGCTCCCGCAAGGACCGTTCTGCCTCGTACCCGTCAATGAACGCAACCAGATTTCCCGCCGCCTGCTCCGGTGCCAACGTCGCATCTGAGAGCGTAAACGCCTGGGCAGCATAGGCGAGATCCCATAGTCGTGTGCTGGGTGCGGCGGCATCCCAGTCAATGAACACCCAGCGCTCCCCGATAAGGAGGTTCCAAGGAGCCAGATCGTTATGGCAGACAAGGTCGTTTCCGGGGGCCGGGATGGCACCTGCCCATTTCGCATCCTGGGAGGGTACGAACGTCTCACTCGCATCATGGATGGCGCGGACCACTGCTCCCACGCGACGAAGTTCCGCATCCGTGAGCGGAGGCGATTCGAGGGCAAGCCGTCCGGGTATGAATTCGGTGATTTGCCGGTCCAGCTCATCCCTGCCCAGGACCGCGGGGACGTCGACGCCGGCCTCCCGGACTGCGGTCATGAATTCGTGAACGTGTGGCGTTGATTCGGTCCACGGCTTTCGGACCGTATGCCCAATCCGCACGACGGTGTCGGCAACGTTGCCGCCTTCGAGTAGTTGCTCCCCATCCATCACCCGATGCTAGCCGTCACCCTCAAGGATCGGGGAATGCCCTGGAGGCACAGCTTTCAGCAGCCTGCGCTTGGCAGGGACATTGCCCTGCGCCGCACGTATTCCAGGCGTTCGGGGAATCCCTTCGGAAGCTCGGCGGGCAATTCGCTGATCGGGAACCAGCGGACGGCCTCGCTCTCATCGCTCACAGTGGTTGCGGCATCCGGACTAACGACCGCTGCGAACCCCACGTCCCAATGTGCTGAGCAGGAGAAACCGCCCTGGAGGTCGTGCCGGTCCAGATCCATGATTGCCGGGGAAAGCAGGGCAAGGTCGCCCAGTCCGGATTCCTCACGGGCCTCCCGTTGGGCGGTTTCCGCCACCGATACGTCCTCCGGTTCGATATGTCCGCCGAACTGCACCCAGAACCGGCCTTTCCGGTGGAAACACAGGAGAACGTGATCGAATCCTGGCGAAAAGACGAAGCAGGACCCGGTGACATGTTCCGTGCCCCCGTCCTTGCGCAGCCCGGCTGTTCCCGCTGCATTCAGGAAGCGCAGATATGCTTCTTTCGGTTTTGAATCGGGAAGTGTCCGCAGACCGGTCAGCAAATCTTCGAAGGGCATACTGTCATTTTGCCGGATGCTTCAGGATGAAAATGCCGTCGGGGCCGGTGCGGGGGTGAAGCTCACCGGGTTGGTTGTACACGCTGACTGACCACCCTGAGTCCTTATCGAAAGCGCCGAGGTGCCAATCCGAAAACCTGTGTAGCAACGCCAACCCTGCGAAATCCGCTGCCGCGTCCAGGGACTTCGGTCCGCCACGTGTCTCGACGGTAGTACCAACGATAAACAGGCCACCCTCGATCAACAGCCCGCGGACTATCCCGAAAGCGTCCTGCAGAGCCTCGTCGGAAAGGAATGCCGGCACGTTTCCGCACATGGAAACGAGTTCAAATAGGTCCGGAAGACCTTCACTACGCAGGCGGTCACCCGTAAGTTCCTCCACGCCGAGTTGCCGGTACCAACCAGCATCGAACATGTCAGCGGCGACATCCAGAACGGCGGCGGCCGGATCGATGCCGTACGCCTGATGCCCGCTGTGACGGAGCGCATTAACAGCCGAGCCGATGCCGCACCCAATATCGAGAATCCGGCTTTTGCGGGCGGCAAGCATGTCAATAAACCGTGCGTCGACCTCGAGGTCTATTCCGTTGTCCATGAGCCGGCGCATCTTTTGTGCGTAGGCGTCCATGTCGGCACTTGGGATCATGACCATCAGACTAATCGTCGGTGCGGAGTGCTCGAGCTTAGCCCTGCGACTCAAACCGCCCGAGCACCCGGCAGCGGCGGTGCCATGGACTGATAGGTGTGTCCGGTGGGCGTGGTGATTCTGACTGTGTGCCGGCCGGTCTTCCCGGTGTGTTCAGCCCGCCAGCCCGGTGCTTCCTTCGCCTGATTGCAGGCTTCGCACAGACCCTGCAGGTTTCCGGCATCAGTAGTCCCGCCGGTCCGGTGCGGCTGGATGTGGTCACAGTGCCGAATCGGGGCATTGCACCAGGGTGTCCGACAGATTTGATCCCGCACGGAAATGAACCTCGCCATGGATTCAGGAACGAACCGCGCCTTGGAATCCATGCCAATGAGTTCGCCGGATACCGGTGCCGTATAGAGGCGTCGGAGCCAAAGATCCGGAGAAACGGATCCGCCGTTTGTAGCCGCCGGACTTTCGCATTCGGCATCGGCATCGGCATCGGCATCGGACGTCGGACCGCATCCCGCGTTTCCGTTTCCGCTTCCGCTTCCGGTCGACGTTCCGGTCGACGTTCCGCTTCCGTTTCCGGGCACTTCGTTGCCGCCGCTTCGGGTTTTCCGCACCGCGTCTCGTGCCCACATGGCCGGTACCACGCCGTATCCCTGAAGGTAGGCCGGCTCATCCGAACCGGCAAGCAGCGTACGGTCCGTCATCACCAGCTGGACCTCCAGCGGCACACGGTCTGCCTGGCTCAGACCGGTGACCCTTTGAACCAGCGTGTCAGCCATGATCTGGCCCCGCCCCCGCTCATCGCCGCGGGACCGGAGAGAATCCGCTTCACGGCTGAGGGCCGCAAAGACGGCGACGCCCTGAGCCACCGGCAGCAGTCCGGTCAGATAAGTCATCGTGTCCGGAGCCGGGCGGCAGGAAACATAGCGGTCCGCCGCGGCCTTGGCGGCCCGCCGGACCAGGGCCTCCTGATCAATGCGCTGGGTGATCCTGCGGATGCGCCCGATGAGCCGGCCGTCGCCCAGGCCCTCCAGCCCTGCCGGATCGCCGGCAACCTCCCGGTCCACCAGCCTGCGGTCTTCCACGGAAAGGCACGCGGTCTCCCGCACCAACAGCGTGGCCCGCCATTCACTGATCCGGCCTTCCGACAAAGCCCGCAACGTACATGGCATCTCCGTATCCAGGGCCTTGGCAAAGCCCAGGATCCGGTTTCCCCGGGCAGGAGATTCCCGCCTGGCCAGGGCAACCTGAGCTGCCACTCCCCTGCCCTGGTGTTCCCGCGGGAGCCCGGCCCGCGCATGGGCACGCCGGACCGAAATATCCAAGGCTGCAGCCGCCCTGGCCTGTGCCGCACTGGCTGCAGCCTTTAGCTCCTCCAACACGCGCAGACGGTCGACCAGCCCGGCATCCGGATCCCCGGCCACGGCAGCGAGGGATGCGCCGGAAGAAAGTCGGAGAATCCACCCTTGGACGGTGTCCACCGATACCGCCGCCGGACCTTCGGAACCACCATCGGTGTTAGTGAACGGCACGGGTGACGCCACTCCAATTTTCTTCCCGGATGCGCGGGCCGGTGCGCAAAGGCACTCGGGCGCTTCCGTGGTGCCGGGCGCTCCCGGAACGCCTCCCAACGTTTCCAGCCGGCTGCCGGTCACCTCTCCGGTACGCACTCCATATTCGAACATGTATACGATTTTAGAAATGCGGCAGCACCACCGGACCGCAGGTCTCTTCCCGGTGGGTAGGTCATGGCCGTCGTGGGCATGTGGAGGACGGGTCCTCACGCCACGCGCTCTCCCGGTCCCCGGTCCCCGGCCCCCGGTCCCCGGCCCTACTCCCCCACCCGTTCCTGCGTCACCAGCCACTCGTGCGCCCCGGCGCCGGCGGCGCCCAGCGACTCGACGACGGAAACAGTCCGCGCCCGCACAGCTTCCCGCTGAGCGGCGGGGGCGCACTCCCCCTGCGGCAGGTCGGCGGCCACGGAACACCAGCGGTACGGATCGCGCACAATCACCGACGGCGCCCAGGCAAGGTCACTCACGGACCACGCCCCGGCGTCGTCGCGGGCGAACTGGGCACGGACGATCAGGCCCTCGTTATTCACGTCGTACCAGGGCGAAAGCTCGGTCACGGCGTTTCCCAGCCCGTACACAATCCAGGTCCCGTTGTAGTTCTCGATCGGCAGCACCGAATGGGTGTGGTGCCCGTAAAGGAAGTCGAACTCGCCGCTGTCGGCCAGGGCATGCGCCGTCTCCACCTGCTGGGAATTGGGGGCGGACGCATACTCGTCACCGGCATGGATGGCACCCACCACGACGTCGGCACCGGCTTCCCGGGCAGCACGTGCCTTGGCGATCATCGTTTCGGCGTCCAGCAGGTCCACCTGCCAGGGGTACTCGGCTTCCAGCCCGTTGAGCCCGTAAGTCGCTTCGATAACGGCGGCCTTCCCGGCCGGCGCGGCCAGGATCATCGGTGTGCCGGCGTCGGCCTCGGCCGCATAGGAACCGGTGTGCGCCAGCCCCAGCGAATCCAGCACTCCCAGCGTCCGGTTCAGCCCGGCTGTCCCGGCGTCCACCGTGTGGTTGCTGGCCGTGGTGCATGCCTGGTAGCCGACGGCCGCCGCCGCCGTGAGGATCTGCGGCGGCACGTTGAACATGGGATAGCCGGCGTACGGCCCGTCCGGCTCGGCAACGGGTGTTTCCATGTGGCACACGGCCAGGTCAGCAGCCGCAATGTAGCCGCTCTGCCCTGCCAGTAGCGGTTCGAAGTCCAGCGGGCCCTTACCGGTTGCGGCCGCATCCGCCGCGGCCTGGTCCCACAGCTGCGGGTGGACCAGCAGGTCACCGGCCAGCATCAGCGAGAAGCAATCCGCCGTCGGGCATGCCGGTCCCTTGCCTGGATTGCCCGGATCGGCGGTTGGCGTAACAGGCGTAACAGCGGGCGACGACGGCGGCGCACCCGCCGGGCTTTCGCCCGCCTCCGGGCCGTCCCGCTCCGGAGTACAGCCACCCAGCACCAGCGCCAGCAGCAACAACCCAGTCGCTGCTGAACGCGCCGGCACACGCCTGTCCATTTTGCTCTCCATGAACTCCCCCACGGAATCTGCCCCCAGGCCTGCGTCTGCGGGCAGCGGGGAATCGTGCTGATCCTACGGCAGAGTCACATTGGTTCGGACCAGCACGGTGTGCCAGTCTTGGGGCTTATGGACAACCCTTTCCTTCCGCCCAGCACCCTCCCGTACCAATTGCCTCCGTTTGGGGACATCACCGAGGATGCTTTCCTGCCGGCCTTCGACGCCGGGATCCGCGAACATGCGGCGCAGATCGAGGCCATTGCCGGCAATCCCGACACCCCCGACTTTGCCAACACCATTGCCGCACTGGAGACGTCCGGGGAGGCGCTGGGGCGCACCGCCGTCGTGTTCTTTACCCTCTGCGCCGCCCACGCCACCGACGGCGTACAGCGGATCCAGCAGGAGATCAGTCCCCGGCTGGCCGCCCACGAGGACGCCGTCTACCTGAACCGGCAGCTCTTTGACCGGGTTGAAGCCGTTGCGGAGCAGGCAGATGTGCTCGACGACGAACAGACACGCCTGGTCTCCGAGTACCGCCGCCGCTTCATCCGGGCCGGCGCGCAGCTCGACGACGCCGGACAGAACCGGATGCGGGAACTGAACGCCCGCCTCTCGGAGCTGTCCACGGAGTTCTCCCAGCGGCTGCTCAAGGACACCAACGATTCCGCGCTGGTGGTGGACACAGCCGCCGAACTGGACGGACTCTCCGACGACGACATTGCCGCCGCTGCCGCCGCAGCCACCGAGGCGGGCCACGACGGCAAGTACCTGCTGTCGCTGGTGCTGCCCACCCCGCAGCCGGCCCTCTCCTCACTCACCCGCCGGGACACCCGCCGCCGCCTGCACGAGGCCTCGCTTCAGCGCGGCTTCCGGGACATCGGCAACAACACACTGTCCATCGCGGCGGAGATGGCCGCGCTGCGCGCCGAAAAGGCAGCCCTGCTGGGCTTCGCCTCACATGCGGAATACGCCACCGACGACCAGACGGCTCCGTCACTGTCCGCCATCCACGACATGCTGGACAAGCTGGCTCCGGCAGCAGTGCGCAACGCGAAAGCAGAGGCAGAGCAGCTGCGCGAGGCAGCCCGCCGGGACGGCCACGAGCTGGCCGCCTGGGACTGGGCGTACTACTCCGAGCAGGTGCGCCGGGAGAAGTTCGACGTCGACCTGGCCGCCCTGCGCCCCTACTTCGAGCTTGAGCGTGTCCTTACCGACGGTGTGTTCTACGCCGCCAACCGGCTCTACGGGCTGACCTTCACCGAGCGCACGGACCTGGCAGGCTACCACCCCGATGTCCGCGTCTGGGAAGTGAAAAACGAAGACGGCACGGGGCTCGGGCTTTTCCTGGGCGACTACTACACCCGGGACACCAAAAACGGCGGCGCCTGGATGAACTCCCTGGTGCACCAGTCACGGCTGCTGGATGAACCGCCGGTGGTCATCAACAACCTGAACATCCCGAAGCCGTCCGCCGGTGAACCCACCCTGCTGACCTTTGACCAGGTGGTGACCGCGTTCCACGAATTCGGCCACGCCCTGCACGGGTTGTTCTCGGACGTCACCTATCCGCAGTTCTCCGGCACCGCCGTGCCCCGGGACTTCGTGGAGTACCCCTCCCAAGTCAACGAAATGTGGATGCTCTGGCCCGAAGTGGTCACCAACTTCGCCCGGCACTACGCTACGGACGAGCCGCTGGACCAGAAGGTCATCGACAAGGTCCTGGCCGCGTCCGTCTGGGGTGAAGGCTTCTCCACCACGGAGTACCTGGGTGCCACCCTGCTGGACCTGGCCTGGCATGAACTGGCCCCCGGGGAAACCGTTGCCGACCCCGAAACCTTTGAGGCCCGTGCCCTGTCCGAGGCCGGGGTGGACCTGGAGCTGGTCCCGCCGCGGTACCGCACCGGCTACTTCAAGCACATTTTCGCCGGCGGCTACTCTGCGGCGTACTACGCCTACATCTGGAGCGAAGTACTGGACGCGGACACCGTGGAGTGGTTCAAGGAAAACGGCGGACTGACCCGGGAGAACGGCGAGAGGTTCCGCACCGTGCTGCTCGCGAAGGGAAACAGCATCGATCCGCTGCAGGCCTTCCGGAACTTCCGCGGCCGCGACGCTGAAATCCAGCCGCTGCTGGAGCGGCGCGGTCTGGCCTAGCCCCCGGTGGGTCGATAGAAATGCGTAGGCGGGAACCGGATCCGGTTCCCGCCTACTCTTTCTTACACCGGACGTTTTCTTACACCGGACGACGCCGGGTGCGAGTTACCAGCCGCGTTCAGCCAGGCGGTGGGGCTGGGCAAGTTCGTCTACATTGATCCCCACCATGGCTTCGCCCAGACCGCGTGAGGCCTTGGCGATTTCGTCGGGATCGTCGAAGAACGTGGTGGCACGGACAATAGCCGCTGCACGCTGTTCCGGGTTGCCGGACTTGAAGATACCGGATCCCACAAACACCCCGTCGGCGCCCAGTTGCATCATCATGGCGGCGTCGGCGGGCGTGGCGATTCCCCCGGCGGTGAAGAGCACCACGGGCAGCGTGCCGGCAGCGGCGACTTCCTTCACCAGTTCATAGGGTGCCGCGAGCTCCTTGGCCGCAACGTAAAGCTCATCCTCCGGCAGCGAGGAGAGCCGGGCGATTTCGGAGCGGATGGCACGCATGTGCATGGTCGCATTGGAGACGTCGCCGGTGCCGGCCTCGCCCTTGGAGCGGATCATGGCAGCACCCTCGTTGATGCGCCGGAGCGCCTCGCCCAGATTGGTGGCACCGCAGACAAAGGGAACCGTGAACTTCCACTTGTCGATGTGGTTGGCATAGTCGGCCGGGGTGAGCACCTCGGACTCGTCGATGTAGTCGACGCCCAGGGACTGCAGTACCTGGGCCTCCACAAAGTGTCCGATCCGGGCCTTGGCCATGACCGGGATGCTGACGGCGCTGATGATGCTGTCGATCATGTCCGGGTCACTCATCCGGGACACTCCGCCCTGGGCGCGGATATCGGCTGGAACGCGTTCCAGCGCCATCACCGCCACGGCGCCGGCATCTTCGGCGATACGGGCCTGTTCAGCTGTGACAACGTCCATGATGACGCCGCCCTTGAGCATTTCGGCCATACCCCGCTTGACGCGGGTGCTGCCGGTAAGGACGGAGGCCTGGGGCTGGCCGGCTTCGTTAGGCATTAGGTTCTCTTCACATAGAGGGAAGTACTCGGTCTACGGGATACGGTACGCGGCACACTGCGGGACCCCGCCGCCCGTGACTTTCCGTGACAGTCGTCCGGGCGCGGTTTGACGGCACGGAGCAGGATGTGATCCGCACCATGACCGACCCGGCACAAAAAATGTGCCGCGGCCAGTCCGGCCGCGGCACATTTAAGCGGTATTCGAAGCGGTTGTACGGGTCTCTCAGGCAGGATTGCCCAGCTTGGCCTGCCTGCGCACCGCGTGCATGCGCTGGCCGATGGTCACGCAGCTGGCCAGTGTCAGCAGGACCAGGACCACGAGCAGCAGCACCTCGGGGACGCCGAGGCCCACCAGGCCGGTGGCCACCAGCAGCGACACCAGCCGCTCGGCACGCTCGGCCACACCGACGTTTGCGTTGAAACCCAGGGACTCGGCCTTGGCCCGGATGTAGGAGACCAGCATGCCGACCACCAGGCAGAGCACGGCGGCAATGCCGATGGCGTCGTTCTCCCCGCCGGTGAAGAACCAGATGGCCACCCCGGCAAACAGGGCGCCGTCGGCAAAGCGGTCCAGGGTGGAGTCCAGGAATCCGCCCCAGCTGCCCTTGCGTTCCTGCTGGCGGGCCATGATGCCGTCAATCACGTCCGAGAAGATGAACACCGTGATGAAGATCGTGCCCCAGAACAGCTCCCCCAGCGGGTAGAAGACCAGGCCGCCGATCATCACGCCGAGCGTGCCGGCGATGGTGACCATATCCGGAGTGATCCGGTGCCGGAGCAGCCACGTGGCCAGCGGGGTGAAAACGGCAGTAAAGAACCCCCGTGCGTATTTGTTGAGCACGTGTCAGTCCTCGCTGTTCTGGCCGGAGCCGTCTTCGGGCCACGCGTCTGCCACTTGGCGGCGCACCTCGCCCAGGGTCTGGGTGATGGCCTTGGTCTGGGCAATGATCGGCAGGAAGTTTCCGTCCCCGCCCCACCGGGGCACAATGTGCTGGTGCAGGTGGGCGGCGATGCCGGCACCGCCGGTTTCGCCCTGGTTCATGCCCAGGTTGAACCCGCTGGGGCCGGAAACCTTCCGCAGTACGCGCATGGCGGTCTGCGTCAGGTGCGCGATTTCGGCGGTCTCCTCCGGGTCGATGTCCGTGTAGTCCGGCACATGCCGGTACGGGCAGACCAACAGGTGCCCGGCGTTGTACGGGAACAGGTTCAGGATGACAAAGGCGTGCTTCCCGCGGTGGACAATCAGTGACTCCTCGTCCGTCCGCCCGGGGGCGGCGCAGAACGGGCAGGTCTCCTCCGAGGACACCTGCTTCTGCCCGCCCTTGATGTAGGCGAGGCGGTGCGGGGTCCAGAGCCGCTGGAACGCGTCGGGGACACCGGCGAGTTCAAACGTGTCCGTTATTTCCGTATCGTCTGGTTCTGCCATGGTGTCCCCGCCGCCCTACTTGTCCCGGTTCCGGACGGCTTCGACAATCCGCTTGACGGCCTCGTCAACGGGCACGCCGTTGTCCTGGCTGCCGTCGCGGAAGCGGAAGGAGACGGCCCCGGCCTCGGCGTCATCGCCGCCGGCGATCAGCACAAACGGGATCTTGTCCTTGGAGGCAGTGCGGATCTTCTTCGGGAAGCGGTCCGTACCGGTGTCCACCTGCGCGCGGATGCCGTGCGCCTTGAGCTTGTCGACGACGTCGAACATGTAGTCGTTGAACGCTTCGGCCACGGGAATGCCGACCACCTGCACCGGTGCCAGCCAGGCCGGGAACGCGCCGGCGTAGTGCTCGGTCAGCACACCCATAAAGCGTTCCACGGAACCGAACAGGGCCCGGTGGATCATCACGGGACGCTGGCGGCTGCCGTCGGCGGCCTGGTATTCCAGTTCGAAGCGCTCGGGCAGGTTGAAGTCCAGCTGGATGGTGGACATCTGCCAGGTGCGGCCGATGGCGTCGCGGGCCTGGACGGAGATCTTCGGGCCGTAGAACGCGGCACCGGCGGGGTCCGGGACCAGGTCCAGGCCGGAGGCTTCGGCCACCTCGGCGAGGGTGCGGGTGGCTTCCTCCCACACCTCGTCGGAGCCGACGTACTTCTCCGGATCCTTGGTGGACAGTTCCAGGTAGAAATCGTCCAGCCCGTAGTCCTTGAGCAGGTCCAGCACGAAGTTCAGCGTGTTGGTCAGTTCGTCCTTCATCTGCTCGCGGGTGCAGTAGATGTGGGCGTCGTCCTGGGTCATGCCCCGCACGCGCGTCAGGCCGTGGATCACGCCGGACTTCTCGTAGCGGTACACGGAACCGAATTCGAACAGCCGCAGCGGCAGTTCACGGTAGGACCGTCCGCGGGAGCGGAAGATCAGGTTGTGCATGGGGCAGTTCATCGGCTTCAGGTAGTAGTCCTGGCCGGGCTTGGTGACCTCGCCGGTTTCCGGGTCGGTGACCTCGTCCACATGCATGGGAGGGAACATGCCGTCCCGGTACCAGTCCAGGTGGCCGGACACCTCGTACAGGTGGCCCTTGGTGATGTGCGGGGTGTAAACGAACTCGTAGCCGGCTTCGGTGTGCCGCTGGCGGGAGTAGTCCTCCATGGCCTTGCGGATGATGCCGCCCTTGGGGTGGAACACCGGCAGGCCGGAGCCCAGCTCATCCGGGAAGGAGAACAGGTCCAGTTCGGTGCCCAGCTTGCGGTGGTCGCGGCGCTCGGCTTCGGCCAGGCGTTCCTGGTAGGCCTTCAGGGCGTCCTTGGTGGGCCAGGCCGTGCCGTAGATGCGCTGCAGCTGCTGGTTTTTCTGGTTGCCCAGCCAGTAGGCGGCGGCGGAACGGGTCAGCGCGAAGGCGTTGGAAATCAGCTTGGTGTTGGGCAGGTGCGGGCCGCGGCAGAGGTCGCACCAGACGACGTCGCCGGACTTGCGGTCCACGTTGTCGTAAATGGTGATCTCGCCGGCACCCACCTCGATGCTGGCACCCTCACCGGCTTCGTCGGCGCCGTCCTTCTTGCCGAGCAGCTCCAGCTTGTACGGCTCGTTGGCCATGGCGGCACGGGCTTCGTCTTCGGTCACCACACGGCGGGCGAACTTCTGGTTCGAGTTGACGATCTTCTGCATCATCTTCTCGAGGGTCTTCAGGTCTTCGGGGGTGAACGGCTCGGCGACGTCGAAGTCGAAGTAGAAGCCGTCCTTGATGTACGGGCCGATGCCCAGCTTGGCGTCGGGGCGCAGCTGCTGCACGGCCTGGGCCATCACGTGCGCGGTGGAGTGGCGCAGGACGTTCAGGCCGTCCTCGGAGTCGATGGTCACGGCTTCGACCACGTCGCCCTGGTCGAGCGGGGTGTCCAGGTCCTTGAGGACCGAGTTCACGCGCATCACCACAACGTCACGGCGTTCGAAGAAAAGCTGCGCACCGGTGGTGCCAGTATCCACCGTGGTCTCTTCGCCGTCGACGATGAGGGTGAACTTCTCTGGCACTGACACGGTTGTCTCCTAGATTTCGTTGTACGGGGTCTGCGGCACGGCCTGGAGGCGGCCGGCTCCTTCTACGCCCCTACCGATGTTATCCGCTGCGCTTGTGCCCCACCAACATGCCGCGCTGGGAGCCCGGCTGCGGAAGCGAGCCGGTGTCCGCCAGATTCCAGGCTTCAAGGGCCTGCAGGCTGATGCCGCGGGCACCCGTGCGGCGGGTCAGTCCGCGGATCAGCAGCAGTTCCGTGCCGAAGAGCAGAGGGCCGGCCTTTTCCTGCGCCTCGTGGAAGAAGGTGCAGTCCACGCAGCCGGTGCCGTCGTCAATGCTGATGAACACCACACGGCGGCCGCCGCGCATGGGCGGGGTTTGCGTGGCCACACGGATCCCGGCCACCAGCACCTCGGTGCCGTTGCGCAGGTCCATCAGTGCCTCTGCCGGCGTGACGCCCAGCCCGCGCAGCAGCGGGGCATAGCTTTCCATCAGGTGCGCGCTGACATCCACGGACAGCAGGTCCAGTTCGGTGCGGATTTTCTCCCGCAGGCCCGGTTCGGGCAGTTCGTGATGCAGGTTCTTCAGTTCGGTGTCCCCCAGCGGCAGGGCCAGCTGCCCCGGGATGGGATCGTGCCTGCGCGTCCCGGGCCTGGCCGGAGCGGAGTCGAGGTAGGAAATGAGGTCCGCCCGGCTGCCCGCGGATCCGGTCTGCCGGCTGAGTGAATCAAAGGCGCCGAGCTGGGCCAGCCGGCGCAGCGTGGGCCGGGAGACCCGGGCCCGGGCACGCAGATCGGCCAGCGAGTCATAGGGCTGGCCGGCGGCAATGCGCCGGAGCTCGACGGCGGAGAGGCCGTAGATGCCGGCCAGGGACAGCCGGATGCCGAGCGTGCCCTCGTCGGTCCGCTCCACCCGGTACTGCTCACCGCTGCGGTTGATGTCCAGGGGCAGGATGGGGATGCCCATCCTGCGGGCTTCGGCAACCAGCAGGCGGCGTGGGTACATTCCGGGATCATGCTCGAAGATCCCGGCGAGGAAGGCGGCAGGGTGGTGCGCCTTCAGCCAGGCGGACTGGTAGGTGGGCACGGCAAACGCGGCCCCGTGCGCCTTGCAGAAACCGAAGCTGCCGAAGGCCTTAAGCGTGTCCCAGACCTTATTGATGGTCTCCGGGGTGTAGCCGTGTTCCGCGGACTTGCTGCGGAAGTATTCCTCCACCCCCGGCTCTGCGGCTTCGTTGCCCAGCAGCCGGCGCAGCTCGTCCGCCTTGGCCAGGCCGCAGCCGGTGAAGACGTTCAGGGTCCGCAGCACCTGCTCGTGGAAGACAGTCACACCGTGGGTTTCGGCCAGCACCGGGCGCAGCGCCTCGTGCGGGTACACCTCGGGTGAGAAACCGTGCCGGTGCTCCAGGAACGGCCGGACCATGTCGGATTTCATGGGACCGGGCCGGAACAGGGAAATGTCGATGATCAGGTCATTGAATTCACGCGGGGCGAGTTTGCCCACCAGCTCGCGCTGGCCCGGGGACTCGATCTGGAAGCAGCCGAGGGTGTGCGTGCTGCGGATCAGCTCATAGGTGGGTTCGTCGTCGAACGGCACGGCGTCCAGGTTGATCCGGCCGTCCGGCTCAATGAACTCCGGATCCTCCCCGTGCCCGCCGGCGGCAATGACTTCTTCCCGGGAGGAATGCACCCGCACCACCTCGCGCACGGCAAAGGCCATGGCGCTTTGCATCCGCACCCCCAGGACATCGAGCTTGAGCATACCCATGGGATCCATGTCGTGCTTGTCGAACTGGGACATGGGCAGGCCCAGCCCGCTGGGTTGCACCGGGGTACGGTCCAGCAGGGACTTGTCCCCCAGGATCACCCCGCACGGATGCATGGAAATGTGCCGGGGCAGGCGGTCCAGCCGCTCGGTAAGGTCCACCAGCAGGTCCAGCTGTTTGCTGTTTTCCACCTGGCCGGAGAAATCCCGCAGTTCCGGTTTTTCGGCGAGCGCCTCACGGAAGTTGCGCGCCGAGAAGCGCCACAGCTGCTTGGCCACGGCTCCGATGTCCTCTTCTGCCATCCCCAGGGCCAGTCCGGCGTCGCGCACTGCTCCCCGTGCCCGGTAACCGTTCTGCATGCTCATCAGCGTCACGCGTTCCGCGCCGAAGCGTTCGAAGATGCGGTGATAGACGTTGTGCCGTTCGGCGCTTTCCACATCGATGTCGATGTCCGGCAAGGTGGAGCGGTCCCGGGAGAGGAAGCGCTCAAAGATCAGGTCATGGTCCAACGGGTTTACGTGGCTTACTCCCAACAGGTAGTTCACCAGCGAAGAGGCGCCCGAACCGCGGGCAGCCGCGCGTACCCCCATTCCCGTGATCATGTCCGAGACTTCCGCCACCGTGAGGAAGTAGGAGGCGAAGCCCAGCCGTTCGATGATGCCCAGTTCGTGTTCGAGCCGGTTGCGCATCTGGACTTCGGCTATCGAGTCCCGTGACCGCAGGCGACGGGTAATCCCCGCCTCACAGCGCAGGCGCAGCTCCGCCATGGGCTCGGCGCTGATACCGATCACCGAGGCTTCCGGGACTACGGGCTGTTTCCAGCCCAGGTCCGCCACGGGGTCAGCCCGGCAGGTATCCGCGAGCGCCGCAGTATCGGCAAGCATCCGTACCGCCCCGGAGGAGCCGTAGCCGGCTTCCGAGCTGATCTCCTTCGCCAGGGCCGTCATGTCCCGTGCGCTCTTGAGCCAGCCCTGCCCGTTGGGCTGCCGGTCCGGGAGCCGGGCGAGCGAGGTCAGCGAGCGCGCGGCGTCGAGCACGTCGGCCGTGGCCGCGCCGTCTTCGTCCACATACCGCACGGCATTGGTCAGGATGGCGGGGACGCGCATCTCATCGGCCAGGCGGAACATCCGCACCGCGTGGGCGAGGCTGAGGTTCTCCCCCGGCGGGGCAAGGTGCGTCACTACCTCGACGGCGAGCGCCCCTGCCGGAACCACCGAGCGCCAGCGGGCGAACAGCGTACGGGCCACCGCATAGCTGCGGCTGCGCATGGCCTGCCCGACGTCGGACTGCGGGCCTATCAGGATGGTGAGCACGGGCGCACCCTCCCTGTGTGGCGTCCCGTCTTCCGCCACCGTTCCCTGCGCATAGGCGGCAAGCTGCTCCATGGTCACGCCCACGGGTTTGCCCGTGCGGGCCCGTGAGGCGGAGGTGGAGTCATGCGCGGCAGAGATCAGCCGGCACAGTGCACGGTAGCCGGCGCCGGCGTTGCGGCCGTGGGCAAGGATGACCACCCGCCCGGTCACGGCGTTCCCGCTGTCCAGGACGGCGAGGTCCACCCCCACGATGGGATCGATTCCTGCCTCCATGCAGGCGCGCAGGTGCTTGACCGTTCCGTACAGCCCGTCCCGGTCAGTGCAGGCGAGGGCATCTGCGCCGTCCGCGGCAGCGGCTGCGGCCATCTCCTCGGGCCAGGAGACTCCGTAGTGGGCGCTGAAGGCTGTGGCTGCGTGCAGGTGGATAAAGCTCATCGGTTGGGCACTGTCCCCTCAGGCACTGGGCCTCAGCGCGTCATGGATGCGGATCAGGCGCCAGCGGTCGGTGTTCACATGATGCGAGAGGTCCAGGGTGCGCAGCTCGGAGCGGTCACTGACACGGGCCTGAACCCGCCAGATCTCGGTATCCACCAGCCCTGCACCGTGGCCGCGTTCGGCCCGGGTTTCCTCTTCCCACCAGTTGCGGCGTTCATACCAGCGCACTGGATCGGCGCCCACCTTGTAGGTATGCCCGCCCCACACCAGCCGCAGGGGCTTGCCCGCCGGCGAGCACACCACCTCTATTGCTTCGCTGAAGACACCCATTCAGCTTCCCTCCCCGCCTGGTACGCGTGCACACCGCACGCCGCCCCGCCCTGACCGGCGTTCCACCGGTTATCGATTGGCAACTAATTCGAACATATATTCGAACGCTCTTCTTTTCAGTGTACGGCCGACGGCTGACAATGGGCACCACTTGGCGGGAGATGGGAGCAGATCGAGGCAAGCACACTGGGGAGGCGCGAGGCGAAACAGCGTTCCGTAGGGCACACTGTTGCCACGCCACCCATCTAAGGAGCCACCCATGGAGCCCGAAACGTACGGTCCGCCAAATGCAGCGCCCTCCGGACCGCTGGCCACTCCCCAAGCCATGCCGATGCCGTATGTGAACCCGTACGCCGGCCCGGGCCAACAAACGGGACAACAAGCGGGCCAGCCGGGTCACATGCAAATGGGCCAGCCGGTTTCATTCCCCACCGCCGGTGCCGTCTATCCGGGCTATCTGCCTCCGGAGCAGTTCCCTTCGAAACCCGCTCCGCAACGCTTCAGCGTGGCGGCAATCACGGGAATGGTCATTGTGACTATCATCTGGGCCCTTGCCCTGTGGCCGCTCCTCGCCTGGCTCCTTGCCGGCGGCGTCCAGGGAGTAGGATTCCTGGACGCGATACCGGTCCTGGGATTCATCGCCCTGATCGGATCGGTTGGCGGCTTCATAGCCGCGCTGGCGAACGGGCACAAAAAGCTGGCGGCCCGGTTGTACATCATCCCCTGTCTGGTGTGGCTGGGCTGCGTCATGGCGTCGATTGCGCTGCTCTTCTTCCTTCTCCTCGGCTTCTCGGGCTAGGCCTTCCTACACTTCCTCTTCGGCTTCCGCCCGGACCGAGGTGGACAGCGGAACCTCTTTGATGAACAGGCACAGCACCAGGGCCACGGCCACAATGGGCACGCTGAGCAGGAAGATAGGCGGCAGGGCGTGTCCGAAGGCGGAGGCGATGAAGTCCTGCGCCGGTGCGGGCAGGCCGCGCAGCATGGCCGGGCTCAGGGAATTGATGTCCCCTCCCACGGCTGACCCGGCTCCCACCGGCGCCGCCATCTCGTTGTCCAGCCGGTGGATGAAGATGGAGCCGAACAGGGCAATACCGAACGAGGCGCCGATCTGGCGGAAATAGTTGGCCGCGGAGATGGCCGCCCCCATGTCCCGCCCGGGCACGCTGTTCTGCACAATCAGCACCAGGTTCTGCATCAGCATCCCCAGCCCGAGGCCCATCACCAGCATGCCAAGGGCAGTGAACCCATACGGCGTCGTGTCCGAGATCCGTGAGAGCAGCACGAGCCCGGCGATGATCACCGCGCAGCCCAGCACCGGATAGATCTTGTATCTGCCCGTACGGGAAATCAGCTGCCCGGTGCCGATCGAGGTCAGCAGCAGCCCGCCCATCATCGGCAGCATCATCAGGCCCGATTGCGTGGCCGTGGCCCGGTTGACCATCTGCAGGAACGTGGGCAGATAGGAGATGGTGGAGAACATTGCTATGCCGACGGCGATGCCCACCAGGACGGGCAGCAGGAAGTTCCGGCCGCGGAACAGCCCCAGCGGCAGGATGGGTTCCGCAGCGCGCTTCTCCGCCAGGACAAACGCCGTGCCCGCGGCCAGCGTCATTGCGGCCAGGGCGAGGATCTGCGGGCTGGACCAGGCGTACGTGGTGCCGGCCCAGGTGGTCAGCATGACCAGCGCCGCGCTCGCCACCGCCAGCAGCCCGGCGCCGGCGTAGTCCAGTTTCGGACGCCTGCCCCGGGGCTTGGGCAGGTGCAGCGAGGAAATGACGACGGCGAGCGCCACGGCCCCGATGGGCAGGTTGATGTAGAACACCCACCGCCAGGACCAGGCATCGGTGATCCAGCCGCCCAGCAGCGGGCCGCCCACGGAGGCGAGTCCGAAGGCTGCGCCGATCAGGCCCATGTACTTGCCGCGCTCCCGGGGAGAGACCAGGTCGCCCAGGACCGCCTGGGCCCCGATCATCAGCCCGCCGCCGCCAATGCCCTGCAGCGCCCGGAAGCCGATCAGCTGGCCCATGTTCTGTGCCAGCCCGGAAAGGACAGACCCGGCCAGGAACACTCCGATGGCGAAGATGAAGATGCTTTTGCGTCCGAACAGGTCCCCCAGCTTGCCGTAGATGGGCAGGCCTATGGTGGCAGCGAGGATGTACGCGGTCACCACCCAGGACAGATGCTCCAGACCGTTGAGGTCCCCCACGATAGTGGGCAGTGCCGTGGCCACGATGGTCTGGTCGAGCGCCGCCAGCAACACCGAGAGCAGCAGGCCCGTGAGGACCAGGGCTAGATTCCGCTTCGGCTCCGCGTCCTGGGCGGCCTCCCCGCGGTGCCTGGGCACCGCGGGCACGGGCCGGACCGGGGCCGCCGCAATACGCGGCGTCAGTGCTTTGTGGGACATAAAAGGACTACTTCCTTCGCTGGATTGCCGCCTACTCCGTCTCCGCCTTCAGATGGGCGGTTTTGGACAGCGGCTGCTGCACGATGAACAACGTGAGGACAAACGCCACCCCAAGGATGGGCACTCCCAGCAGGAAGATGGGCGGCAGCGCTTCGCCGAAGGCAGACTTGATGAAGTCCTGCGCGGGGGCGGGAAGCCGCCGGATCATCTCCGGGCTGATCGAGTTGGCACCGCCGGATGCAGGGTCCCCTGCCCCGGCGGGCGCGGAAGCCAACCGGTCATTGAGCCGGTGGATGAACAGCGAACCGAACACGGCAATGCCCAGTGACGCGCCGAGCTGCCGGAAGTAGTTGGCTGTGGACACCCCGGTGCCCATGTCATTAGGCGGGACGCTGTTCTGCACAATCAGCACCACGTTCTGCATCAGTGCCCCGATGCCCAGTCCCAGCACCAGCATGCCCACGGCAGTGAACGAGTACGGCGTCGTACTGGAAATCCGTGAGAGCAGGACCAGCCCGACAATCATGGTTGCCGAGCCCAGGATGGGGTAGATCTTGTATTTGCCGGTACGGGAGATCAGCTGCCCGGTTCCGATGGAGCTGATCAGCATGCCGGCCACCATGGGCAGCATCATCAGCCCGGAACGGGTGGGAGAGGCCCCGTTGACAATCTGCAGGAAGGTGGGCAGGTAGCCGATGGTGCCGAACATCGCCAGCCCCACGGCCACACCCACCAGGGTGCAGATCAGGAAGTTGCGGATGCGGAACAGCCGCAGCGGCAGCAGGGGTTCCTTTGCCCGCAGCTCCACGGGGATGAACAAGGCGACGGCGACGACTGCCACCGCGGCCAGCGTCAGGATGGTCGGGGAGGTCCACGCGTAGTTGTTGCCGCCCCAGCTGGTCAGGAGCACCAGGGCGGCGGTGCCGAGGGCCAGCAGCCCGGCCCCGGCATAGTCCAGCCGGATACCCGATGCACTGTTCCGCGGCAGGTGGAGCGCCGTGATGATGATGGCCAGGGCAATGATGCCGATGGGCAGGTTGATGTAGAACACCCACCGCCAGGACCAGGTATCCGTGAGGTATCCGCCCAGCAGCGGACCGCCCACCGAGGCGATGCCGTACGCCGCCCCGATCAGGCCCATGTACTTGCCGCGCTCCCGGGCGGAAACGATGTCGCCGATGATGGCCTGTGCACCGATCATCAGCCCGCCGCCGCCAACCCCTTGGATGGCGCGGTAGGTGATCAGCTCAGCCATGCTGTGCGACTGTCCGGACAGGGCGGAGCCGGCCAGGAACACCACAATGGCAAAGATGAAGATGTTCTTACGTCCCAGCAGGTCCCCGAGCTTGCCGTACATCGGCAGCCCGATAGTGGACGTCAGCAGATAGGCCGTGATCACCCAGGACAGGTGGTCCAGCCCGTGCAGGTCCCCCACAATGGTGGGCAGGGCCGTGGAGACGATGGTCTGGTCCAGGGCCGCCACCAGCACCGAGAGCATCAGGCCGGTGAAAACGACGGCGACGCGCCGGCTGGAGTGCGGCGGTGCCGGCTGCCGGCCGGAAACCGGGTCGGGGGCGGAGGGACCTGCCGTCGTCGCGCCCGGGTGCGCCGGGTGTGC